>JBDTIS010000001.1:0-3309 GCA_039936235.1 Burkholderiaceae bacterium
CGTGCGTGTTCGCGGCGCTGCTCGTCGGCACGGCCGTCCCGCACGCGCTGTTCGTAGGCGCCGCCATTCTGCTGGTCGTTCCGATCGGCCCGCTGGTCGCGCGGCTCGCGCTGCAGCCGATCGCGGACGCGTCGATGCTGGTGCTGCTGATCGCCGCCATCGCACTGCACTACCTGCTGTCCGGCCTCGGCCTGCTGTTCTTCGGCCCGGAAGGCTCGCGGACCGCGACGCTCGCCGGCGGCGTCTTCGCATTCGGCGACAGCCTCGTCGTCAGCGGCCAGGTGTTGCTGATGCTGGCCTCGGCCGTGGTCCTGAGCGCGCTCTTCTTCCTCGCGTTCGAACGCACCGTCACCGGCAAGGCGTTGCGCGCGACCGCCGTGAACCGCATCGGCGCGCGCCTCGTCGGTATCCGGCCCGCGCGCACGGCGATGCTGGCCTACGGACTCGCGTCGCTGCTCGCCGGCTTCGTCGGCGTGATGGTCGCGCCGGTGATGACGGTGTACTACGACTCGGGCTTCCTGCTGAGCCTGAAGGCCTTCGTCGCCGCGATCATCGGTGGACTCGTCAGCTATCCGCTGACCGCGCTCGGCGCGCTCGCGGTCGGCATGGTCGAGAGCTTCGGGTCGTTCTACAGCGGCGCGCTGAAGGACGTCATCGTCTTCAGCCTGCTGATCCCGGTGCTGCTGCTGCGCTCCGCGCTCGCACATCACGGTGACGACGACGCGGAAGAGATCGACGGATGAGGCGCATCGTGATCGGGCTCGTCGTCCTCATCGCCGCTTTGCCGCTCGTGCTCGGCGACTTCGGCGTCTCGCTGATGAACGACATCGGCATCGGCGCGCTGGTCGCGCTCGGCCTCGTGCTGCTGACCGGCGTCGGCGGCTCCACGTCGTTCGGCCAGGCCGCGTTCGTCGGCATCGCCGCCTATGGCAGCGCGTGGCTGACTTCGACGCAGCACGTGTCGCCGTGGATCGGCTTGCTGTTCGGGCTCGTACTGACCGCAGGCGCCGCGTGCGTCATCGGCCTTTTGACGCTGCGGCTGGGTGGGCACTACTTCTCGCTGTCGACGATCGCATGGGGTCTGTCGATCGCGCTGATCTTCGGCAACATGGAGTCGCTCGGCCGGCACACCGGCCTCTCAGACCTCGCGCCGATCACGATCGGTCCGTGGTCGCTGGCCGACGTCCACGCGGTCTACTACCTGATCTGGCTCGCGGTCGGCTTCGCCACGTTGTTCGCGAGCAACCTGCTGCTATCGCGACCAGGGCGCGCGATCCGCAGCCTGCGCGGCGGCAGCACGCTGCTCGCGAGCGTCGGCGCCGACGCGTTCCGCGTGCGTCTCGGCCTGTTCGTGCTGGCCGCGACGATGGCCGGTGTCGCCGGCTGGCTGTACGCGCACATGAACCGCTTCGTCAGCCCGTCGCCGTTCGACATGCGCGCGAGCATCGAGTACCTGTTGATGGCGGTCGCAGGTGGCCTCGGACAGTTGAGCGGCGCATTGCTCGGCGCGGTCGTCGTGATGGTGATGAAGAACACGCTGCAGGACCTGCTGCCGCTGCTGTCGGATCGCGGCACGCAGCTCGAGGCCGTCGCCTTCGCATTGCTGTTCATCGTGCTGCTGCACCGCGCGCGCGGTGGCGTGATGGGATTCGTGGTGCGCTGGACGCATGGCCGTTTCGCGCGTGACGAGGCCGTCGATGCGGGACCGACCGATCCGCTGCCGCGCCGGACCCTGCCCGCGCGCGGCACGCCGGTGCTGGCGGTCCGCGGAGCGGTCAAGCGCTTCGGCGGCCTGATCGCCGTGGACGATGTCAGCTTCGCGGTCAACGCCGGCGAGATCGTCGGGCTGATCGGTCCGAACGGCGCCGGCAAGTCGACGATGTTCAACCTCGTGACCGGCACGCTGCCGCTGAGCGCCGGCCGTGTCGACTTCCTCGGCGCCGACATCACGTCGCTGTCGCAGCAGGGCATCGCACGGCGTGGCGTCGCGCGGACCTTCCAGCACGTCAAGCTGCGCCCGCAGATGACGTTGCTCGACAACGTCGCACTCGGCGCGCACGGCCGCACGCGCGCAGGGATGCTGAAGGCCGGGCTGCGGCTCGATCGTCGCGAGGAGCGCGGCATCTTCGCGGAGGCGCGGACGCAGCTTGCGCGGATCGGCCTCGCCGATCGCGGTCATCAGCTCGCCGGCAGCCTGCCGCTCGGCACGCAGCGCGTGCTCGAGATCGCGCGTGCGCTGGCCGCCGACCCGGTGCTGCTGGTCCTCGACGAGCCGGCGGCAGGCCTGCGGCATCGCGAGAAGCAGGAACTCGGCGCGTTGCTGCGCCAGTTGCGCGACGACGGCGTGACGATCCTGATCGTCGAGCACGACATGGACTTCGTGATGAAGCTGGTCGACCGGCTGGTCGTCATGAACTTCGGCACGAAGCTGACCGAAGGCGTGCCGTCGGCGGTGCGCGCGAATCCCGACGTGCAGGCCGCCTACCTGGGCGGTACCGCGTGACGCCGATGCTCGAGATCGGCGACCTGCACGTGTCGTACGGGCAGGTCGATGCGGTGCGCGGCGTGTCGCTGTCGTTGAAGCAGGGCCAGATCGTCTCGGTGATCGGTCCGAACGGCGCCGGCAAGACGACGCTGCTGGCGGCCGCGATGGGGTTGCTGCCATCGACCGGCACGCTACGCTTCGACGGCGACGACCTGCACGCGCTCGACGTCGAGGCACGCGTCGAACGCGGCCTCTGCCTCGTGCCCGAGAAGCGCGAGTTGTTCGGCGAGCTGTCGGTGCACGACAACCTGCTGCTCGGCGCTTACGCGAAGCGTCTCAAGCGGTCGGTCCTGCAGTCGCGGCTCGACGCGGTCTGCCAGCGTTTCCCGAAGCTCGCCGATCGCCACAGGCAGCGCGCCGACACGCTGTCGGGCGGCGAGCGCCAGATGCTCGCGCTCGGCCGTGCGCTGATGTCGGCGCCGCGCCTCTTGATGCTCGACGAGCCCAGCCTCGGCCTCGCCCCGCTCGTGGTCCGCGAGATCCTCGCGATCGTTCGTGCGCTACGCGACGACGGCGTGGCGATCCTGCTGGTCGAGCAGAACGCGCGGGCCGCGCTGGAGAGTTCGGACTTCGGCTATGTCCTGGAGACGGGTGAGGTTGCACTCAGCGGCGCATCGCGGGAACTGGCCGTCGATGCGCGTGTGCAGGCGACTTACCTCGGGAGCGGCGTGGAGGACGGCTGACTCGATCGGGATCCCACGCGCGACCTCCAGTGATTCGCCGACGGCCCGAGGACCTGGTCGTGACAAGGCCGACACGGAATT
>JBDTIS010000002.1:0-35003 GCA_039936235.1 Burkholderiaceae bacterium
CAGATGCTCGCGCTCGGCCGTGCGCTGATGTCGGCGCCGCGCCTCTTGATGCTCGACGAGCCCAGCCTCGGCCTCGCCCCGCTCGTGGTCCGCGAGATCCTCGCGATCGTCTGCACGCTGCGCGACGAAGGCGTGGCGATCCTGCTGGTCGAACAGAACGCGCGTGCTGCGCTGGAGAGTTCGGACTTCGGCTATGTGCTCGAGACCGGCGAGGTTTCGTTGAGCGGCAATTCGCGCGAGCTGGCAGTGGATGCGCGTGTGCAGGCGACTTACCTGGGTGGCGCGACCGACTAGGCGCCCAGGTACCGCTGCCACAACGCACGATCCGCATCCAGCTCCCCCGACGTGCCCTGCCACACGATGCGGCCCTTCTCGACGATCGCGCAGCGGTCTGCAAGACCCACCAGCCGCTGCACGTACTTGTCGATCACGATCATCGCGTGGCCGGTCGCGCGCAGGTCGGCGAGCGCCCGCCAGATGTCGTCGCGCATCAGCGGCGCGAGGCCTTCGGTGGCCTCGTCGAGGATCAGCAGGCGCGGATTCGTCACGAGTGCACGGCCGACCGAGAGCATCTGCTGCTCGCCGCCAGACAGCTGGTCGCCCAGGTTCGTTCGGCGTTCGGCCAGGCGCGGGAACAGGTCGAGCACCCGAGCCGGTGTCCAGTCGTCGCGGCCGTCGACACCACTGCGATGGAACGCGGTGAGGTGTTCGAGCACGGTCAGGTTCGGGAACACCTGGCGGCCTTCGGGAACCAGCGCGAGACCGAGTCGTGCGATGCGATCGGTAGCGAGGCCGACGGTCGAGCGGCCGCCGAACCAAATGGCGCCGGCGGTCGGCTTCAGCAGCCCCATGACCGTTCGCACCAGCGTCGTCTTGCCCATCCCGTTGCGGCCGATCACGCCGACGATCTCGCCGCTGCCGACCGTCAGGTCGATGCCGAACAGCACCTCGCTGCGGCCATAGCCCGCGTGCAGTCCGCTCACCGAGAGGAGGTCGTCCATCAGTGTTGCTCGTCGCCGAGATAGGCCGTGATCACCGCCGGATCGCGGCGTACATCCGCCGGAGCGCCGCTAGCGATGACGCGCCCGCCGACCAGTACCGACACGCGATCGGCGAGCCGGAACACCGCGTCGACGTCGTGCTCGATCAACAGGATCGCGCTGTGGGCACGGATCACGCCGATCAGGGCCTCCATCCGCGCCGACTCCTCGTGTCCGAGTCCGGCCATCGGCTCGTCAAGCAGCACCAGCCGTGGCCGGCTCGCAAGCGCCATCGCGACTTCGAGCGCGCGTCGTTCGCCGTAGGCGAGCGCGTCCACCGTATGACCTTGCTTGGCGCCGAGTCCGACATCGTCGAGCACCTCGCTGGCGCGGTCGAACAGCGCGGTCTCGCGGCGGACCGGTCGCCACGGCGCGAAGCTCGTGCCGGAGACGGCCTGCACCGCGAGCGCGACGTTCTCGAGCGCGGTGGCGGTCGCGAACAGGCGCGTGATCTGGAACGAGCGCGCGAGTCCGCGCCGTGCGCGACGATGCGGCGACAGTCGCGTGATGTCGTGGCCGTCGAACACGACGCGGCCCGCATCGCTGTTCAGTTGACCGGCCAGTTGTGCGACCAGCGTCGTCTTGCCGGCGCCGTTCGGTCCGATCAGCGCATGGACCTCGCTTCGCCTGACCTGCAGATCGACGTGATCGGTCGCGACCAGCGCGCCGAAGCGCTTCTGCAGGTCGCGGACATCGAGCAATACCTCCGTCATCGCCGCTTCCTCGCGAAGAGGCCGGCCAACCCGCGACGCGTGAACAGCACGACCGCGAGCAGTGCCCAGCCGGTCCAGAACGCGCCGTGGTCGGTGTAGCTGGCGAGCACCTCCTCGATCAGGAGCAGGGTGGCCGCACCGAGCACGCCGCCCCACAGGGTGGCGACGCCGCCGAGGATGACCATCACCATCAGCCTGCCGGATTCGGTCCAGTACAGGACGTTGGGGCTGACGTAGCCCTGCAGGTCCACCAGCAGCGCACCGGCGATGCCGGCGATCGCGGCGGCGACGACGAAGATCGCGAGCTTGAGGCGATAGGTCGGGAAGCCGAGTGCTTCGGCACGCACGTCGTCGTCGCGCTGCGCGACGATCGCACGCCCCATCCGGGACGGGACGAAGCGCGCGACCAGGAACAGCGTCGATGCGAGGACCGCGAGCGCCGCGTAGTACAGCGTCGACGGATCCTTGAGATCGAGCACGACGTCGCCGACTGCGATCAGCGTGCGCGCGCGGATCGTCAGCCCTTCGTCGCCGCCATAGCCTTTCACCGAGTTCGCGAGATAGAACAGCATCTGCGCGAACGCGAGCGTGATCATGATGAAGTACACGCCGCGCGTGCGCAGCGAGATCGACCCGATCACCAGCGCCGCGACGACGACCACGCCGAGAGTGACGACGAGGTGGATGCCGGCGCCCTGGATACCTTCGCTGATCAGCACGCCGGTCGCATACGCACCGAGCCCGACGAACGCCGCATGGCCGAACGACACGAGGCCCCCGTAACCGAGGACGAGGTTCAGGCTGGTGGCCGCGATCGCGTAGACGACGATACGCGTCGCGAGGCTTTGGTAGAAATCGAGACCGGCGGACTTCAGCAGCCACGGCACCGCGAGCGCCGCGACCGCGACGATGAGCAGCGCGACCGACCGGGCGACGGCCGTCTGCGAGGACGTCATCAGCCGCGCGCCGGGAACAGCCCGCGCGGCTTGAAGGCGAGCACTGCCGCCATGAATACGTAGACCGCGATCGACGCGACCGCGGGTCCGGCCGCGCTCGCCCATTGCGGCGGCAGCACCGCGCGGAAGCCCTGCTGCAGCAACGACCGTCCGATCGTGTCGATGAAGCCGACCAGCAGCGCACCGACCAGCGCGCCGCGGATCGAGCCGATGCCGCCGATCACGACGACGACGAACGCGAGGATCAGGATGTTCTCGCCCATGCCGACCTGCACGGCCAGCAGCGGGCCGAGGAAGGCGCCTGCGACCGCGCACAGCGCGGCGCCGATGCCGAACACGATCGTGAACAGGGTGCGGATGTCGGTCCCCATCAGCGTGGCCATCTCGCGGTTCGACGCGCCGGCGCGCACCAGCGCGCCCATCCGCGTCTTCTGTACCAGCAGCCACAGCACGAAGGCGAGCACGAGTCCGACCGCGATGATGACGAGCCGGTAGGCCGGATACAGCAGTCCCGGCAGCAATTCGACCGGCCCGTCGAGCAGCGCCGGCACGGACAGCGGCAGGTCGTTTCCGAAGACCATCTTCACGCCTTCGTCGAGGATCAGGATCAGCGCGAACGTCGCTAGGACCTGCGACAGGTGATCACGGCCGTACAGCGTGCGCAGCAGCGTCACTTCGAGGACCATCCCGAACAGCGCGGTCAGCACGATGGCGCCGATCAGGCCGAGTACGAACGACCCGGTCAGCGCGGTCAGCCATGCGGCGATGAACGCGCCGACCATGTACAGCGAGCCGTGCGCGAGGTTGATCATGTCCATCACGCCGAACACCAGCGTGAGGCCGGCCGCGAGCAGGAACAGCATCAGCCCGAACTGCAGGCCGTTCAGCGCCTGCTCGAGGATCAGCAACCCGGACATCGGAACCCGGACTTCAGGCGCTCAGCCCTTCATCGCGCACTGGGTCGAATACGCGTCGCCGTGGTTCTTCAAAATCGGTTCGTTGAACGACTTGTTGACGAGGCCGCCCTTGCCGTCGCTGCCGATCGTGCGGACGTAATAGTTCTGTATCGGGTAGTTGTTGTTGTTGAACTTGAACGGGCCGCGGACCGATTCGAAGTGCGCCGCGTGCAGTGCCTTCGCGACCGCCGCGTGGTCCTCGATCTTTCCCTTCACATCGCGAATCGCGCCGTCGATCAGGAGGGCCGTGTCGTAGCCCTGCGACGCGAACAGCGACGGCGCGCGCTTGTATTCCTTCTGGAACGCGGCCATGAACTTCAGGTTCGCCGCGTTCTGGAAGTCGGGTGACCAGTGGGCCGTGTTGAAGAGCCCGGTCATCGGCGCGCCCACCGGTCCGATGATGTCCGCGTCGGCGCCGAAGCCCGGCAGGAGGAGCATCGAGTCCTTGCCGAGGCCGGCCGCCGAGTACTGCTTGATGAAGTTGATGCCCATGCCGCCCGGCAGGAACACGTAGACCACCTGCGGCTTGGCCGCGCGGATCTCCGCGAGTTCGGCCGCGTAGTCGAGCTGGCCGAGCTTCGTGTAGGTTTCCCCGACGACGGTGCCCTTGAACGTGCGCTTGAAGCCCGACAGCGAGTCCTTGCCGGCCTGGTAGTTCGGCGCGAGCAGGTAGACGTTCTTCAGGTTGCGCTGGTTGGCGAACTCGCCGGCGGCTTCGTGGTACGCGTCGTTCGGCCACGCCACCGCGTAGAACAGCGGGTTGCAGTCCTTGCCGGCGATCGACGACGGCGCGGCGTTCGGGCTGATGTAGAACGTGTTCGAGTCGTAGGCCTCGGGCAATGCGGCCAGCATGATGTTCGAGTAGACGACACCGGTCATGAAGTCGACCTTGTCGCGCTTGATGTCCTTCTCGAACGCCTGCTTCGCGACCTCGGGTTTGAACTGGTCGTCGCTGATGATGACGTCGGCCGGCAGCCCGCCGAGCTTGCCGCCGTTCAGCTTGACGGCGAGCATGAAGCCGTCGCGGATGTCGACGCCGAGCGCCGACTGCGGGCCGGACAGCGTCGTGACCAGGCCGATCCTGACCTTGTCGGCGGCCAGCGACGGTTGCGCGTACGCGGCCAGGATCAGAAGGGCGGTGGCGATGGAGGTGCGGGTCGGCGTGAATGGCATGGTGCTGATCCTTCGGGTGGGGCGGGGGCGGTGTGTCGGTACGGATGCGCAGGCGGCACGGTAGTGGCGAGTCGCGTGCCCGCGTTCAGACCCAGACCTGGAGCACGTAGTCGAACGGCGCCTGCGCATTGAACAGATCGACCCGTTGCAACGTGATCCGCAGTGCCCCGCCACCGTCGCGCACCAGGGTATGGCGATACGTGCCGCCGAAGTGGCGCACGTCGTCGCGGCGCAACTCCATCATGTGGAAGCGCGATCGCACCTGGATCGTCGTGTCGTCGAGCGTCTCGATCGCGACGTGGCTCACCAGGTGATTCGTCTCCCACAGCGGCGCCTGCGACCACGCGTTCGGATGCGAGACGCGGCCCTTGCGGATCTCCATCATCAGCTTGTCCTCGGCGAAGATCGACGGCGAGCCCTCCCATTCGACCTGATCCGCGGATACCGGCATCCAGTAGACGCCGGTGTCGGCGAACAGGTCGATCCACGCCTGCCAGTGCTTTCCGTCGAGCAGCTCGGCCTGCCGATAGAGGAACTGCTCGACCTCCCGTTGCAGGTCGGCCGCGACCATCAGCCCCCCCTGCGGCAGCGCGCTGCGCGTGCTCGGAGCCACCGGCGAATGATCGGGCTCGACGCGCTGCGCGCCGGTCCGCGTGTCGGAGCCGTCGGCCTCGATCACCACTTCCTGGTCGAGCAGGTGTTCGAAGTCGCGGCCCGCACTGGGGATCGCATGCGCCGCTTCGGAGATTCGGGTGTCGTCGGTGAGTGCCATGGCCGTCTTTCCTTCAGGCGTCGTTCATGTATTGCGACCATGCGCGGAACTGATTGCGCATGACGGCCTCGGACGTGCCGTGGTTCGAATACGTGACGCCGTTCTCCTCGCGGTCGTCGCCGAACCAGCGATGGAAGCTGACCCAGTCGCCGCCATTCGACTGCAGCCCCCGCTGGCCCTTGGACCAGTTCTCGAGATCGTCCGCGTTGATCATCGTGGCCGGCGAGTTGACGAGGTTGTAGTACCAGAGGCTGCGTCGATAGATCGCCTCGGGCGCTCCTTTCAGACGGAAATGCCAGATCTCCGACATCGTCCTGTCGGGTCCGACCGGACGCAGGCAGCGCAACTGCTGCAGCGGCGACTGCACAGACAGGTACGGATAGACCAGCACGTGGTGGATGCTGCGCGACAGGTATTCCTCGGCCTTGTCGTCGCCGTAGGCCTGCTTCAACTGGGCCTCGTGTTCGAGCGTGTCGGGGTCCTGGGGCCGCAGCCCCATATAGGCTTTCAGGATGCCGTGGCCGTGCGGGAAGTTGATCGTCTGCACCGCGTCCCACTGCTCGAAGCTCGACGCGAAGGTCGACAGGTAGTGGTAGTAAAGAGGAGCCGATCCCTGCTCGGCCTTGAGCCGCTTCTCGACGCGGCCGGCCGCGATGCCGGTCGACTGGTGCGTCACCGACGGATGCAGCGCGTCGAGCTGGTTCTCCATGAAGAACTTCCAGTTCGAGTGCTGCATCACGCGATGGCAGATCGGCACGACTTCGACCTCGCCGACCGGCGAGCGATCGCACATGTCGTCGAACGCGATCTTCGCCTCGCCGAGGAAGTCCGACAGCGACGGCCCCTCGTGGCCGAGGCTCGCGAACACGAAGCCGCGATAGCTGTCGACACGTGCGGCGCGCTTCATCGCGCAGTCCGGGTTGTCCTTCGTCATCCGCGTGCCTTCGTAGCCCTTCGCGAGCGGGATCGCGCGGACGCTGCCGTCGAGATGGAAGCTCCACGCGTGATACGAGCAGACGAACGCGCTGCCGGTGTTGCCCTGGCGGTTGCCGACCAGTTGTACGCCGCGATGCGGGCAGCGGTTGTACAGCACCTGCACGCTGTGGTCGCGCTGGCGGACCATGATCATCGGCTGGCGCCCGATGTCGACGGCGTAGTAGTCGCCCGGATTCGGTACCTGCGACTCGTGACCGCAATAGACCCAGGTCGTCTCCCAGATCCGCTCCATCTCGGCGTCGAAGATCTGCTGATCGGTATAGACGGTCTTGTGGACCCGGTCCGGTTCGACGAGTGCGCTGATGTCCATGACGGCTTCCTGAGCGGTGGCTGATCGCAGTCTATGAGCGGCGAAGCCGATGTGGTATCAATCGCAACACCACAGCCATCAGGAAGATTGATGTCGCATCCGCTCGATCTGCGTCGCCTGCGTCACCTGCAGGCAGTCGTGTCCGCCCGGACCATCAGCGGCGCCGCATCGCGGCTCGGCCTCTCGCAGCCTGCACTGACGGCGAGCCTGAAGTCGCTGGAAGCCGACCTCGGCGTCGAGCTGCTGGTCCGCCACCGTCTAGGCGTCGATCCGACCCCGTACGCCGAGTTGCTGATCGGGCACGCCGAGACCGTCGACAGCGAGCTCGAGCGCGCATGGGCGCGCGTGACGCGGATGCTCGGACGCGAACAGGCGAGCCTGCACATCGGTTGCGGGCCGTCCGAGGCGACGCGCCTCCTGCCGCGCGCGCTCGAAGATCTGCGGATGCATCATCCCGGCCTGCGGGTGATCGTCGAGTACGGCCTCAACGAGTCGTTGATGCCGCTGGTGCGTTCCGGCGAGATCGCGTGCGCGCTGTCGTCGATCCCGCGCAGCGTGTCGCTGCCGGACCTGCAGCACGAGCCGCTGCATCTCGACTGCGCCGTTGTCGTCTCGCGCGTCGGCCATCCGCTCGCGAACCGGCGCACGCTCGGGCCGAAGGACCTGGTCGCCTATCCGTGGGTGCTGGCGCGTCAGTGGGAGCTGGAGCGCAAGGCGCTCGACGAACTGTTCGCGCAGGCCGGCGTGCCGAAGATCGAGCCGACGGTGGAAACCACGTCGGCGATGCTGATGAAGACGATGCTGATGGAAGGCGATTACCTGTCGTTCGTGCCGCGCGAGATGATCCATTGGGAGGCCGAGGCCGGACAGCTGCGGCCGCTCAGGGGTTTCCGCTCGACGTGGGACCGGCAGGTCGGCCTGACGACGCGCCGCGACGTCGTGCCTCCAGAGCCGGCTCGCTGGTTGCTCGACAGCCTGCGCGTGGTCGCGCGCGGCTTCGATGCGCCGGGCTGAACGAGCCCCACGCACGCGGTCGCAGCAAACCCGGCGCCCGAAGCGAGCTGATGCATCCCTTTCGGTAGTTGGCCGCCGCGCCATTCGCTATGGACCGCGCGATCGGCCGGCCTTCGGCGGTATGCTGCTTCCCCGCGATGAACGGCCATCGAGGCCGGGGCCGCGGATCCTGAAGCCGAGGTCGCATGCAAGGCGCTGAATCAACGATGACCGATGCAGCCAGCGGGCGGCCATCGCGCTTCGCTTTGTGGGACCTGGGCTTCCGCCCGTTCTATCTCGCCGCCGGCGCGTTCGCGACGATCTCGATTCCGCTTTGGGTCGGCCAGTACGCCGGCGTGCTGCCCGGAGCGTGGTCGCATGCGATGTTCGGCCATGCACACGAGATGCTGTTCGGCTACGCGGTCGCGGTGATCGCCGGCTTCCTGCTGACGGCGGTCCGCGTGTGGACCGGTCAGCCGACGCCGACCGGCCCGGTGCTCGCAGCGCTGGTGCTGCTGTGGATCGCCGGGCGTGTGACGGCTGCGATGCCGTTCGGGATCGTCGCGGCGATGGTCGACGCCGCCTTCCCCATCGCGATCGCGATCGCGATCGCGATCCCGTTGGTCCGCAGCCGCAACCAGCGCAACTACTTCTTCGTCGTGCTGCTGCTGTTGATCGGCGTGGCCGCGCTCGCCTCTGACCTGTCGCTGATCGGCGTGGTCGGCTTTCCTGCGCTGCCGAGCCTGCAGGCAGGTCTCGACGTCGTCACGTTCCTCGTGGCCGTCGTCGGCGGGCGCGTCATCCCGATGTTCACGAACAACGGTGTGCCGGGAACCCGAGCCACGCGCAACGTACTGGTCGAACGATGCGCGCTCGCCAGCCTGCTGGCGCTGCTGCTGGCCGATGCGATGCAGGCCGGCCCATGGCTGATCGCGGCCATCGCAGCGATTGCCGCTATCGCGCATGCGATCCGTCTTTTCCTGTGGCAGCCGTGGCGTACATGGCCCGCGCCGCTGGTGTGGATCCTTCATGTGTCGTACGGCTGGATCGTCGTGTATCTGATCCTGCGGTCGTCGGCGGCGCTCGGCTTCGTCGCGACGTCGCTCGCGATCCACGCGCTGACGATCGGCGCGATCGCCGGAATGACGCTCGGCATGATGACGCGCACCGCTCGCGGTCACACCGCCCGTCCTCTGAAGGCCGACCGCTTCGAGGTCGCGTGCTTTCTGCTGATCCAGTGCGCAGCGGTGAGCCGCGTCGTCGGCGGGATCGTGCTGCCCGGCGCCTACGCCGTCACCGTCGGCGCCGCGGGCCTGTTCTGGACCGCCGCGTTCGCGATCTTCACCGTCCGCTACTGGCCTGTATTGACCCGTCCCCGTCTCGACGGCAAGCCGGGCTAGCCTTCATCCTGCCGGAGAACCCATGGCCATCCATCACGCATCATCGGGCGAAGTGATCGACATCCGTCCGCTGCAACGCGATCTGAACACAGCGATCACGAAGGCGCTCTACAAATCGGACCGCCTCGAAGTGTTTCGCATGATCCTGCTGGCCGGCGATCAAATGGCGAATCATCGGGTTCCCGGCGAGATCACGGTCCAGTGCCTGGAAGGCCTGGTCGACTTCACGTTCGAGGAGACGATCCGCGCTCTGCATGAAGGCGACCTCGTCTGCCTTGCCGGCGGCGTGGAGCATCGCCTGAAAGCGGTGGAAGATTCATCGGTCCTCGTCACGATCCTGTTGCACGGCACCTGACGGGACGTGTCGGACCTGCCGCTGATCTGCACGATCGGCCATTCGAACCGGCCGATCGAAACCTTCGTCGATCTGCTGTTGAACAATCGGATCGCGCACGTGCTCGACGTAAGGACCGTGCCGCGCTCGCGCCACAACCCGCAGTTCGATCGCGACGAACTGCCACGGTCGCTCGACGCGGTCGCGATCGCCTACACGCACCTGCCCGGCCTCGGCGGTCTGCGGCACGCGCACGCGGACTCGCCCAACGCCGGTTGGCACAATCTTTCGTTTCGGGGCTATGCAGACTACATGCAGACGCCGGAGTTCTCGCAGAACGTGGACGCCGTCGCCGCATTGGCGGCTGTCGAGTGCTGCGCGCTGATGTGCGCCGAAGCCGTCCCGTGGCGCTGTCATCGCTCGCTGATCGGTGATGCGTTATTGGTTCGAGGTGTGCGAGTCGAGGACATCATCGGCCCGAAAGGTCGCAAGCCACACGAGCTGACCGTTTTCGCCCGCGTCGACGGGACGCGCATCACCTATCCGCCGCCGGCCAGCCTATTCGGTTAGCGTCCGTTCGGCAGCGCACATACGCGATAGACGGACGGGAATATCCTGATCTAGGCCGATTGCAAGCGAAAGGTTGTTCAGGGCGGACCGGAGAGGACGACGAATGACCCTGGAGAGGCGGAGTTCGCGAAGTAGCCGCATGTTGTCGAGAGCGTTCGCCGTCGTCGATCGAACGTCGCTAATTCGCTGTTCCCAATGCCTGAACGATCGCGGATGCAGAAGTCGTATGCGCGCGGCATCGGCGCTGGACAGGGAGAAATCGTTCGATGAAGAAGACGGTAAAGTCGGCGACTTTCGAGGTCGGCGACCATGTGTCGTGGAACTCGGAGGCTGGCCATGTCAGAGGCACGATCATCCATGTGCACACCGCGAATGTCGATGTCAACGGATATACGCATCACGCGAGCCGCGACGAGCCGCAGTACGCGATCAGGAGCGACAAGACCGACCACGTCGCGATGCACAAGGGCGCGGCGCTCGCGAAGGTGTGCGGATGAGACGCCTGCCGTCGCCGACGACGCCGCGATTCTCAGCGGCGCGGACCGGTCGCGCATCGGTGAATGAAAGAACGCAAGCGATGCGCGCGAAAAATATGTTGACGGCGGCGCAAAGGCGGCTCGGCACAATCGTGGGAACTGCGCCGCTGCCGGAGGCGGCCTCGTGAGTATGGACGGGGTATCGGACGTGGCAGAGCAAAACGCGCTGCGGCCGAAGGAATACGCATCGCTCGAAAAGCTGCTGTTCGCGGTGCGGGCTTGCCGGGCCTGCGAAAGCCAGTTGCCGTTCGGTGCGCGTCCCGTGCTGCGCGCCCGGGGGACGGCCCGGATCCTCGTCGTCAGCCAGGCGCCCGGCGCGCGCGTGCATGCGTCGGGCATTCCGTGGGATGACGCGAGCGGCGCACGCCTGCGCGCGTGGATGGGTCTGGATGCCGACGCGTTCTACGACGACTCGCGGATCGCGATCATCCCGATGGGTTATTGCTACCCGGGACGCGGCAAAGGCGGCGATCTGCCGCCGCGCCGCGAATGTGCGAGCCTGTGGCTCGATCATCTGCTGGCCAAATTGCCGCACATCGAGTCGACGCTGCTGATCGGCCTTCACGCGCAGCGCCATTTCTTGGGCAGCCGTCGCAAGGCGTCGCTGACCGAAACCGTCAAGGCATGGCGCGAATACGCGCCCGACTACCTTCCGCTGCCGCACCCGTCGGCGCGCAATACGCCGTGGTTCCAGCGCAATCCATGGTTCGAAGGCGAGTTGTTGCCGGGCCTGCGCGATCGGATCGCCGCCCTCCGGTCTGCTCGCGAACGGTCGCTGCAAGTCGCATGAACGCGCCGATCGACACCCGCGTAGCGAAGACGAACACCCCTCGGCCGGTGTTCTTCAACCTGACGCAGATCCAGATGCCGGTCGGGGCATTGACTTCGATCCTGCATCGGGTGACCGGTGTCCTGCTCGCGATCGGTGTTCCATTCGGCGTCTATCTTCTCGACGCGTCGCTCGAGGGGCCGCATTCCTGGCAGTCGGTGGTCGACCTGTTCGGCCAGTGGTACTTCAAGTGCGCGGTGATCGGTTTCGTGTGGGCGCTCGCGCATCACCTGCTGGCCGGGGTCCGGCATCTGTTGAGCGATATCGACATCGGGTCGCGATTGCCGCAGGGACGACGCAGCGCGTGGTTCGTCAACATCGCCGGCGTCGTGGTGGCGTTGCTCGCGGCCGGAGCCGTGTTGTGAGGAAGGCCGTCACGGGCCTGCGCGCCTGGATGCTGCAGCGTGTGACCGCTGTGTTCATGCTGCTCTTCATCGTCTTCCTGCTTCTGCATTTCCTGTTAGATCGCCCGCGTTCCTATCCGGCGTGGCGTGACTGGATGCTGAGTCCGGCTGTCAGCATCGTGTCTGCCGTCTTCTTCGCAGCGTTGATCGCGCACGCGTGGGTCGGGCTGCGAGACGTGGTCCTGGATTACATCCATCCGGTCGCCCGGCGCGTGTTCGTGCTCGCGTTGCTGGGCTTCGGTCTCGCAGGTATCGGCCTGTGGGTGATCCGGATCCTGTTGCTGCAACGTGGATAGCGCGCGATCGATCGCCGCGATGTCCACTCGATCTTCTGGAAGCGCCTCATGAAATTGTCGATCTATCGCTTCGATCCGGACAAGGATCAGAAGCCCTACATGCAGGACTACGAGGTCGAGCCGGAACATGGCGACCGGATGCTGCTCGACGTGATCCTGCGCATCAAGATGCAGGACGATTCGCTGACCATCCGGAAGTCGTGCCGCGAAGGCGTGTGCGGTTCCGATGCCATCAACATCAATGGTCGCAACGGGCTGGCGTGCGTCACGCCGGTGAAGGACTTGAAAGAGCCGGTGATCCTGCGGCCTTTGCCGAGCTTTCCGGTGATTCGCGATCTCGTGGTCGACATGACCCAGTTCTACAAGCAGTATCTTTCGATCAAGCCGTATGTCGTCGACGACGGACCGATGCCGGAGAAGGAACGCCTGCAGTCTCCGGAAGATCGCGAGAAGCTGAATGGCCTCTACGAATGCATCCTGTGCGCGTGCTGTTCCAGCCAGTGCCCGTCGTACTGGTGGAATCCGGACAAGTTCGTCGGGCCCGCCGGGTTGCTGCAAGCCTATCGTTTCATCATCGACAGTCGCGACCGCGACACGCAGGCGCGCCTCGACAATCTGAACGACGTCTATCGGTTGTTTCGTTGTCGCACGATCATGAATTGCACCGAGGTCTGTCCCAAGGGACTGGAGCCGTCGCGTGCGATCGAGAAGATCAGGTTGATGCTGGTGAAAGGGGGCGTGTGAGCACTGCGCAGACCATGCCGGACGTCGCCCGAGCGCCGCCGCTTGCCGCCCTCGGCCGGGTTCGATGACCTTTGTCGTGACTGAAAGCTGCATCCGATGCAAGTACACCGATTGTGTCGACGTCTGCCCGACCGACGCGTTCCGCGAGGGGCCGAACTTCCTCGCGATCGAACCCGAAGACTGCATCGACTGCGCGTTGTGCGTGCCGGAGTGTCCGGTCGATGCGATCTTCGCGGACAGGGACGTGCCGGCGGACCAGCGGCATTTCATCGCGCTCAACGTCGAACTGGCTTCCGGCTGGAAGACGATCGCTCGTACGAAGGCTGCCTTGCCGGACGCGGATGCATGGGGCGACGTGAACGAAAAGCTGGACCTGCTCGAACGATGAGTGCGAAGGCGCAACGATGACGGTCGCTGCACAACCGCTGAGCGAAGACGACGGCCCGCTTTCACCGTGGTGGATCCGCGGCATCCTGATCGTGATGGTGATCGGATTCAGCGGCATCATCGCGATCACGACCCTCGCCTACCGCAACGCGCCACCGATTCCGACGCTGGTCGTCGATGCGGACGGCACGACCCTGTTCACAGCCGCAGACGTCGGCGACGGGCAGGCGGTCTTCCTGAAATACGGGCTGATGGCGAACGGCAGCATCTGGGGCCACGGAGCCTATCTTGGTCCCGACTATTCGGCCGCGGCGCTGCATCGGATGGGTGTCGTGTCTGCCGAAGCCATCGCCCAGCAACGATATCGAGCGCCCTGGTCAGCGTTGACGCGGCCACAGAAGGCGGCCGTCGGTGCCGAAGCGGGCGCCGTCCTGAAGACCAACCGCTACGACGCCGCGACCGACACGCTCAGCTTTACCGCGCCGCAGGCAGAAGCCTATCGGCAGGAAATCGCTTACTGGACCGATTACTTCCGCGATCCGGTACGCAACGGCGGCCTGAAGGCCGACCTCATTGCCGATCCGACCGAGCTGCAGCAGTTCACCGCGTTCGTCATGTGGGCCGCGTGGGCGTCGGTCGCCGAGCGTCCCGGCACCAGCTATTCGTACACCAACAATTTTCCGTACGACCCCAGCGTCGGCAACCTGCCCACGCCGGACGCGCTGCTGTGGAGCGCGCTCAGCCTGATCGTTCTGCTCGTCGGCATCCCGGTCGTCCTGCTGGTGTTCGGCAAGTTCGATTACCTGGGGTGGATCACGCGCGGCCATCACGTGCATCCGCAGATGCTATCGGGGCGGTCCAGCCGCGGCCAGAAGGCGCTCGTGAAATTCTTCGTCGTCGTGACGCTGCTGTTCCTCGCGCAAACGCTGGTCGGCGGCGCCGTCGATCACTACCGCGCGGATCCGGGGAGCTTCTACGGCTTCGATCTGTCGACCATTCTCCCGAGCAACCTGCTGCGGACCTGGCATCTGCAGCTGGCGATCTTCTGGATCGCGACCGCCTACGTCGCGGCGGCGCTGTTCCTCGCGCGTTCGCTCGCCACAGACGAGCCGCGCTGGTTCGCCGGCTGGGTGCACGTCCTGTTCGGCGCGTTCGCGGTGGTGATCGTCGGGAGCCTGCTGGGCGAATGGCTGGGCATTGCGCAAAAGCTCGGCCACCTGTGGTTCTGGTTAGGCGATCAGGGTTGGGAATACCTCGAACTCGGCCGAGTGTGGCAGTACCTGCTGGTCGCCGGACTCCTGCTGTGGTTCGCGCTGGTGTGGAAACTGGTGAGGCCCGGGACGCTGGTAGAGCCGACATCGCAGCCGATCGTCAGGATGTTCCTGGTGGCGGCGCTGGCCATCCCGGTGTTCTACCTCCCGGCGCTGTTCTATGGCGCTCGTACCCACTACACGATCGTCGATACGTGGCGCTTCTGGATCATCCATCTGTGGGTCGAAGGCTTTTTCGAGTTCTTCGCGACGACCATCGTCGCGCTCACGTTCTACCAACTCGGTCTGACGCGCCGCAACGTCGCGCTGCGCGTGATCTATCTCGATGCGATCCTGTACTTCGCCGGCGGCTTGATCGGGACCGGCCACCATTGGTACTTCACGGGGCAGAGCAGCTTCAACATGGCGATGTCGGCCATGTTTTCGGTGCTCGAGGTCGTACCGCTGACCCTGCTGACGCTCGACGCCTGGGATTTCGTGCGGACCACGCGCGGGCAATGCGACGCCTGCGGCAAGACGATGTCGATCCCGCACAAGTGGACCTTCTATTTCCTGATGGCCGTTGGATTCTGGAACTTCGTCGGCGCGGGCCTCTTTGGCTTCCTGATCAACCTGCCGATCGTCAGCTACTACGAGGTCGGCACGTTGCTGACGCCGAATCACGCGCACGCGGCACTGATGGGCGTGTTCGGCATGCTGGCGATCGCGTTGATGGTGTTCGTGCTGCGCCAGACCAGCGACGATGCGCACTGGGTCGAGATCGAGAAGTACGTCAGGGTCGCATTCTTCGGGACCAACGTCGGACTCGCGCTGATGGTCGTGCTGAGCCTGTTTCCGAGTGGCGTCCTGCAGGTTTGGGATGTGGCGCAGCACGGCTACTGGCATGCGCGCAGCCTCGACTATATCGGCAGCGATCGGTCCCATCTGCTCGAATGGATGCGGCTGCCCGGCGACCTGGTGTTCATCGTGTTCGGTGCGCTGCCGTTGGCCATCGCATCGATCAAGGGATATCTCGGCGTGAGAGCCGCGGTCAGTGCCGAATGACGAGTAGCGGCGTACCGCGACCGTCGACGTCGGCGGCGACACCTCGTGGCGAATCGGCTCTGCGTTTCTGAGCCACGTCCTTCGGGATCTGCGACTAAAAAAGCCCCCGCATCGCGGGGGCTCGAGGTTGACCCCGGCAGACGACGACTTACTTCTTGTCGCCCTTGTCCGCAGCCGGTGCCGCGGCAGCAGCGGCGGCTGCTGCGGTCTCGGCTTCGCTCGGAGCGACTGCGACTTCGACCATCTCCTGCGGCATCGTCGCGGTAGCGATGACGTCCTCGGCATTCGGCGTGACCGAGACACCTTCGGGCAGCTTGAGATCCGAGACGTGGACCGCGCCCTGCGCTTCGAGCTCGCCGAGGTCGATCTCGATGAACTCGGGCAGGTCCTTCGGCAGGCAAATCACTTCGATGTCGTTCATCACGTGGCTGATCACGTTGGCCGACATCTTGACGGCCGGCGACGTGTCGGCGTTCACGAAGTGGAACGGCACGCGCATGTGGATCTTCGTGTCGGCTGCGACGCGCTGGAAGTCGACGTGCAGGACCTGCTGCTTGAACGGATGCATCTGCACGTCGCGCAGCAGCACGCTGCTGGCGGCAGCACCGTCGAGCTCGAGATCGAGAATCGTCGAGTGGAACGCTTCCTTGCGCAAGGCATGGAACAAATCGTTGTGATCGAGTTCGATCGAGACCGGTGCGTCGGTACTGCCGTAGACGATGCCGGGAACCTTGCCGGTGAGACGAAGGCGGCGGCTCGCACCCGTACCTTGCGTACCCCGTGTGTTGGCGATGACTTTCATATACTTCTCCAAGAGATGGCTATGCCCGTCCGCGACCAGACGGGGCCGTGTTCCGCGAACTGCCGAGACGGGCCGCCGCGGAACGACGCGGCCCGCAGAAAATTCTTGCCTACTCGGCGAACAGCGAGCTGACCGACTCGCCCTTGCTGATCCGTGCGATGGTCTCGGCCAGCAGCGGCGCGCACGAGATCTGACGGATCTTCGTGCTCTTCTGCGCATCGCGATTCAGCGGGATCGTGTCGACCACGACCAGCTCGTCGAGACTCGACGCGTCGATGCGCTGCACTGCGCCGCCTGACAGAACCGGGTGCGTGCAGTACGCGAGAACCTTCGTCGCACCGCGCGCCTTCAGGGCTTCCGCGGCCTTGCACAGCGTGTTCGCCGTGTCGACCATGTCGTCCATGATCACGCAGGTGCGGCCTTCGACATCGCCGATGATGTTCATCACCTCGGCGACGTTGGCACGCGGACGCCGCTTGTCGATGATCGCGAGGTCCGTGTCGAGGCGCTTCGCGAACGCGCGGGCACGTACCACGCCACCGACGTCCGGCGACACCACCTGCAGGTTCGTCATGTCCTGCTTGTACAGATCTGCGAGCAGGATCGGCGACGCGTAGATATTGTCGACCGGGATGTCGAAGAAGCCCTGGATCTGGTCCGCATGCAGGTCCATCGTCAACACGCGGTCGATGCCTGCGACCTGCAGCATGTTCGCCACGATCTTCGCGCTGATCGCCACCCGCGCACTGCGCGGCCGACGATCCTGACGCGCGTAGCCGAAGTACGGAATCGCCGCGGTGACCCGGCCGGCCGACGAACGCTTGAGCGCGTCGGCCATGACCATGATCTCCATCAGGTTGTCATTCGTCGGCGCGCACGTCGACTGCAACACGAACACGTCCTTGCCGCGGACGTGATCCTGGATCTCGATGTTCACCTCGCCGTCCGAGAACCGCCCCACCGTTGCCTTGCCCAGCGGGATGTTGAGGTTCTTCGAAACGGCGGCCGCGAGCAGCGGGTTCGCGTTCCCGGTAAACACCATCAGGCCTTCGGCCATGGTCCGTCCTGCGTCGCTATGGGTTCGCACGTGGCCGAATCTGCGCGCCGCCGGCGCGATCATGGCTCGCCTCGAGGAATTTGGCAGGGGAGGAAGGACTCGAACCTTCGCATGCTGGAATCAAAATCCAGTGCCTTAACCAACTTGGCGACTCCCCTACACAACCGCTTTGCCGCACCGACCGCATGCGGCGAATTCTGTGACGCCTACTGCCGCATCGCGACCGGATCCATCAACGGATGCGTTTCCAGGCTGCGCACCATCCAGCCTGTCCACTGCGCCGGCAGCGCCGCGATGCAGGCGGCCGCATGCGTCGTGCTGTCGAAGGCGCGAAAGACGCAGGCGCCGGAACCGCTCATCCGCGCCAGGCCCAGCGCACCTGCCCAGTCGTCATCGTTCCTCGGCGACAGCCAGTCCAGTGCTTCGCGTACCACGTCGAACCGCGTCCTGACGACCGGTTCGAGATCGTTCCGAAAGACGCCGGGTCCAGCGTGAGACTCCGCTCGCACTCCCGATCCTGTCGGTGGCGTATCGATGCCGGCCGACCCGTTTTTCGAAAAGTCCAAGAGTCTGATGACTTCGGTATCCCTTGTCAATTCGGTCGCACCGAAGATTGCCGCGGTCGGGACCGAAACGCCGGGGTGGACGAGCACGTAGTGGGATTTCGGCAACGAAATCGGCGTGAGCCGTTCGCCGATCCCTTCGGCGAATGCGGCCGTCCCGCCGATGAAGAACGGGACATCGGCTCCCAGTCTCAGCCCGAGCGCCATCAGCCGCTCGCGTGGCCAGTCCAGGCCCCACAGCCGGTTCAGCGCGAGCAGCACGGTCGCCGCATCCGAACTACCGCCGCCGAGGCCGCCGCCGATCGGGATGCGTTTGACGATGCCGATCGTCGCGCCATCGGTGACGCCCGACGCGGCCTGCAGCAGCCGCGCGGCGCGGATCGTCAGGTCGTCGTCCTCGGCGACGCCGGGGACGTCGCCGTCGCGTGCGATGCGCCCGTCGGCGTTCGGCGTGATCGTCACGTCGTCGGCCAGATCGATCAGCTGCATCACGCTCTGGATCAGGTGGTAACCGTCGTCGCGGCGACCGACCACGTGGAGGAAGAGATTGAGCTTCGCCGGCGCCGGGTAGACCCGGTTCGTGCCCCTCATGCGCCACTGCGCTGGTCGACGACCAGTCGCATCTCGATCTCGGCCGGCGGGCCGGGGTAGTTCAGGTCGATCCGCTTCGGTGGTGTGCCCGCGGTTTCAACGTCGGCGGCGTCATCCGAACGAATGAAGCGGATGGTCCAGCCGTCCTGCCGTAGACGGCCGTCGTCGAGCCTGGCGACCGCGCTACCCGGGTCCGGTTTACCGTCGAGCCAGTAACGCAGCCCGAGCAGCGGCACGGTCCAGCCGAGCGTCTTCGCGGTCAGCGCCTCGGGCGTCGCGCCGTCGACCTGGCGACCGTCGCGGAACGTGATCGAAGAGCGCTCGCGACCGGAGCGGATCAGCGCGACCGTCTGTCCGAACGGGTCGAGCAGGCTGAGCTCGGTTTCGCCGGCGCCGCTGGTCCAGACGAACTTGCCGGACAGCGACTCTTCCTTCGCGGTCTCGAGATCCTTGTAGCGGACCGACAGGCGCCCCTCGATCGTCCGGCCCTGTGCGGTCCTGTCGAGCGCGCCGGGCGGCAGGGACGCACAGCCGGCGACGGCGGACGTCAGCAGGACCGCTGCGGCGCGCCGCGCAGCCCCGCGCAGCCCCTTCAACTAGCGCTTGCCCATCTGCACGTTGAACCGTGCCAGCGTCTGCTGCAGCACGACGTTCTGCGGCTCCTTCGCGCTCGCCTCGCGCCACGCGCGCTCGGCGTCGGCGCTGCGGCCGCTGATCCACAGCACTTCACCGAGGTGGACGGCGATCTCGGCATCGTTTCGCAGCTTGTAGGCGCGCTCGAGATTCGCGAGCGCGTCGCCGTTGTTGCCGAGCCGGTACTGGACCCAGCCGAGGCTGTCGAGGATGGACGCGTCGTCGGGCGACAGCGCGTTGGCCTTCTCGATCAGCGCCTTCGCTTCATCGAGCCGTTCGTTGCGATCGGCGAGCGTGTAGCCGAGCGCGTTGTAGGCCTGCGCGTTGTCGGGACGCACACGGATCACGTTGCGCATCGCGTTCTCGAGCACGTCGAAGCGACCGATCTTCTCGGCGGTCATGCCGTAGTCGTACAGCAGCTCCGGATTGTTCGGCGTTTTCTCGACCGCGCTGCCGAGGAAGTCGAAAGCCGCCTGGTTCTGGTCGCCATCGCGCAGCATCTGCGCCTCGGCGAGCATCAGTTGGGTGGCCTGGGCCGGCGTCGTCGACGGCAGCGCGTGCAGTTCGGCGCGCGCCTGGTCGAGCTTGCCCTGGCGTGCGAGGATCAGCGCGTGGCGGATGCGAGCCGTCGCGAAGTCGTTGCCGGGAGCGACCTTCGCGAGCCAGTCGAGCGCGCGCGGAAAGTCCTTCGCGTCCTCGGCGATCTGCGCGAGGTACAGGTAGGCGCGATCGGGACCACGGCCCGGGCCTGCAGCGTTGTCGGCCGTGTCGGATCCGTCGTCGCTGTCGCCGGCGGCGGCCGGCACGACGATCGCAGTCCCGTTCGTCTTCTTAGGGATCCGCAGTTCGATGAAGTGCTTGAAATAGGCCTCGGCGTCCTGTGGACGGTTCGACTGGTAGGCCAGCAGCGCGATCGTGTAGATCGTCTCGGGATCGCTGGCGGCGTCCTTGCGCAGGCGGGCGAGCTGTGCCGCGCTCTCGTCGTAGCGCTTCTCGCCGTTCAGGAAACGCGCGTAGGCCAGACGCATCGGCACCGACTTCGGATTGCGCGCGATGAAACTCGACAGCGCGGCGTCGGTCTCCTTCGGCGCGTCGAACTGCTGGAACTGCGCCAGCATGATCGTGGCCGACTCGGAGTCCGGCTGCAATCGGACTGCGGTGCGCGCCTCTTCGACGGCACCGGCCTTGTCGCCCGCTGCCTGCGCGGCCTGGGCGACGACCATGTGCGCTTCCGGCAGCGACGGATAGGCACCGGCCAGCTTGCGCATCAGCGCGTAGGTCTGGTCGCGATTCTGACCCTGCGCGAGCAGCGCGTAGGTCTGGATCAACGCCTGCGACTTCGACTGCGATGCCGCGATCTTGGCCGTCAGCAGCGGCTCGGCGTCGTCGAAACGCGACGACAGCACGAGCAGCGTCAGGTAGGTATCGGCCGCGACGCGTGAGCCGGGACTCAGCTCGGTCCACAGTCGCGCGGCCTCCACCGCGGCGGCCGGCTGCCTGGCCTGGACCGCGAACTCGGTCGCGCGCCTGGCGATCCGCGGATCGCGGGTATCGCGAGCCAGCTTGAGCTCGGTCGCATACGATGCATCCGGCGCGCCGCGCTGGGCGGCGATCTCGGACATCATCAGCTTGAACAGCGTCGCCGCCGACAGGGGGTTGTCTGGCAGGACGCCGTCGTCGTCGGATGCAGAGACCAGCGGCACGACAGCCGGATCTTCGGCCCTCGCCGCCCCCGCGGCGAGCAGGTTGCCTGCGATGCAGAAGCCCGCCAGGATCGGTGTCCGCGCCCAGGTCTTTCGCGCGACGAGACGATGTCCGGACCGCGCGTCGATTGTTGCCATGCTTCGTCCGTCCACGACATCCCCGCTAGAAAGAAATACGTTGTCCGATGGTAGGTTGAAAGGCATCGCGCAGGCAACCTGTGATGCCCGCACCCCCTGCCAACCGCCGAAGTGCAGGTCACGCTTCTTCACGACCCTCGTCCCGCATGCCTGAATTGCCTGAAGTCGAAGTCACCCGTCGCGGCATCGAGCCCCGCATCGTCGGGCGCCGCATCGATGCGGTCGTCGTGCGACAGGGCAGTCTGCGCCGGCCTGTGCCTGTCACCCTAGGCCAAACACTGACCGGGATGGTCATCGAGACCGTGCGGCGTCGCGGAAAGTTCATCCTGATCGGATGCGTCGCGACCGATGCAGCGGCGCGCAGCGGGACGCTGCTGATCCATCTCGGCATGACCGGCACGCTGCGCGTGATGCCGGCCGACACGCCGGTCCGCACCCACGACCACGTCGACGTCGTCGTCGGCGACCGCGTGCTGCGCTTCAACGACGCGCGGCGCTTCGGACTCGTGCTGTGGCATCCGGACGCGCACGGTCCAGTCCTCGATAGCGGCCACTTCAGCAAGCTCGGCGTCGAACCGCTGTCCGACGACTTCGACATCGCGCGCGGCGGCCGGCTGCTGCACCGGGTGTCACGCGGGCGTTCGGTCGCGATCAAGCAGTTCCTGCTGGCCGGCGAGGCGGTCGTCGGAGTCGGCAACATCTACGCATCCGAGAGCCTGTTTCGCGCCAGTATCCATCCGGCGACCGCGGCCGGCCGCGTCTCGCTGTCCCGCTATGTCGTGCTGGCCGAAGCGATCCGCGCGACGCTGACCGCGGCGATCGCAAAAGGCGGCAGCACGCTGCGCGACTTCGTCGGCGCCGATGGCGCGTCCGGCTACTTCCAGCAGGACTACTTCGCCTACGACCGTGCCGGGCTGCCGTGCCGCGTCTGCGGAACGCCGATCCGCATGATCCGCCAGGGACAGCGGTCGACGTTCTACTGTCCGCACTGTCAGCACTGAGTTTCTCTGGACGGCGCCGGCCGACCGCGGTGCGGTGGCCAGGCTGTCTTACCGGTGCGACAGGACGGTTTTTGCCGCCTGTTCACACGATCCGCGGCCGGTACAGGCCTTATGCTGGCCCCGCTCCTTGTCCGTCGCGATCCCCCGGCGACGGAAGTGCGCGCCGACGTTCTCGTGCGGCCGGACCCCATGCACAGTCTCGTCGAAAAATTCCAGGAATACAGCACGTGGCGCTTCGCGCTGACACGCTCGATCGAAACCTGGCGCGCGTGGCTCCGGAAGGAGCAGCTGATCGATCGCGAGGTCGACGCGCGGGTGACGCGGCTGCTCGCGCAGCTCGCCGACGACCGGCTCACGATCGCGTTCATCGCCGAGTTCTCGCGCGGCAAGTCGGAACTGATCAACGCGATCTTCTTCGCCGGCTACGGCAGGCGCATCCTGCCATCGTCCGCCGGCCGCACGACCATGTGCCCGACCGAGCTGATGTACGACGAGACGCTGCCGCCATCGATACGTCTGCTGCCGATCGAGACGCGCGCCCGGCACGCGACGACCGCCGACTACCGCACGCTGGTCGACGAATGGCAGGTGTTTCCGCTCGACACCGGTTTCGGCGACGGCATGCTCGACGCTTTCCGGCAGGTAAGCCTGACGAAGCGCGTGCCGGTCGACGAGGCGCAGCGCTACGGGCTGCACGATGCCCGGGATCCCGACCACCAGATGCTGGTCGATGCCGACGGTACCGTCGAGATTTCGATGTGGCGGCATGCGATCGTCAATTTTCCGCATCCGCTGCTGGCCCAGGGCCTCGTCATCCTCGACACGCCGGGTCTGAACGCGATCGGCACCGAGCCCGAACTGACGCTGAACCTGATTCCGAATGCACATGCGGTGATATTCATCCTCGCCGCCGACACCGGCGTCACGAAGACCGACATCGAGGTGTGGCGTCAGCACATCTCGAAGGCGCGCGGCCCCGCACGCATCGTCGTGCTCAACAAGATCGACAGCCTGTGGGACGACCTGACGCCAGGGCAAGAGATCGACGCGATGATCCGGCGCCAGGTGGAGAGTTGCGCGAAGACGCTCGAGCTCGACGTCGCCCAGGTGTTTCCGGTCTCGGCGCAGAAGGGGCTGAGCGCGAAGGTTCACGACGACGCCGCGCTGCTGGCCAGGAGCCGACTGCCGGCGCTCGAACGCGCGCTGTCGATCGAACTGATCCCGCGCAAGCAGGAGATCTTCCAGCAGATCGTCCAGCGCGAGATGCGTGAGCTCGTCGATGGGACGCGCGGGGTCCTGGAGGCGCGTAGCGCCGGCGTCGCGCGTCAGACCGCGGATCTGCGGGCGCTACGCGGCAAGAACATCAGCGTCGTCACGCACATGGTCTCGCGCGTGCGCGCCGAGAAGTTCGCGTTCGATCGCAGCCTGGTCGCGTTCCAGGCATTGCGCGCCGTGTTCGCGAAGGCCGCCGGCGAGCTGTTCAGCGAGCTCGGCGTCGCGCCGTTGCGCGAGGAGATCCGCACGACCCGCGAGCGGATGGTGAAATCATGGTTCTCGACCGGCCTGCGCGGCGTGATGGATGGTTTCTTCACGAATTCGCGGTCGCGGCTGGCGCGGTCGCAGCGGAAGATCGACGAGATCGCCGGGATGGTCTCCGCCATGTATCGCAAATTCGTCAGCGAGCACGGGATGAGGCTCGCCGCGCCGATGAAGTTCTCGCTGGCGCGCTACCAGGACGAGGTGGTCCGCGTCGAGGACGTCTATCACGACCGCTTCGGACTGATCGTGATCGTCTCGAACGACCAGCTCGTGTTGACGCAAAAGTTCTTCGAGTCGATCGCGAGTCGTGTGCGCGAGACGTTCGAGGCGGCGAACCGGGACGTCGGAGCCTGGCTGAAGGCGGTGATGGCGCCGCTCGAAGGACAGATCCGCGAGCATCAGAGCCAGCTGCGTCGCCGCCTCGACTCGATCAAACACATCGAGGACACCAGCGAGACGCTCGAGGAGCGCCTCGCCGAAGTGGCCGCGAGCGAGGCCGAGGTCAACGCGCTGCTGAGCACGCTGACTGAGCTCGACGAAGCGTTGCAGACGATCCTCCACGCACGGATCGACGCCGAGCAGGGAGCACTGATCTTCTGATGGCACCGTCGACCCGGTCCGATCCGGCGATCGATGTGGCGCTGTTCGCGCCGACGCTGATCGCATGGCAGCGCATCCACGGTCGTCAGACGCTTCCGTGGCAGCAGCTCGGCGATGCGCGCGACGCGTATCGCGTGTGGCTCGCCGAGATCATGCTGCAGCAGACCCAGGTCGCGGCCGTCATCCCCTATTACCGGCGCTTCCTCGGGCGCTTCGCCGATGTGCAGGCGCTGGCCGCCGCTCCTCTCGACGACGTGATGGAACTGTGGAGCGGCCTCGGCTATTACTCGCGGGCCCGCAATCTGCACGCGGCTGCGCGCAGCGTCGTGGCGGATTTCGGCGGCACATTTCCGCGCGACGTCGATGCGTTGCAGAGCCTTCCCGGCATCGGACGATCGACGGGTGGCGCGATCGCGGCCTTCGCATTCGGCGTGAAGGCACCGATCCTCGATGGCAATGTCAAACGGGTGCTCGCGCGCGTGTTCCTGGTCGAAGGACTGTCGACCACGACGGCTTATACGAAGCGGATGTGGGCGCTCGGCGAGGCACTGTTGCCCGACGAGGAGATCGAGCGCTACACCCAGGGCTTGATGGACCTCGGTGCGACCGTTTGCACGCCGCGCAATCCGGCCTGCCTGATCTGTCCTTTCGAAAGCAGTTGCATCGCGCATCGTGAAGGTCGCGAAGAGGAAGTGCCCGAGCGCGCTGCGCGCAAGCGCGTCCCGCTACGGTGGACCGCGATGCTGCTGGTCACGCGCGGGCGCTCCGTGTTCGTCGAGCGTAGGCCCCCGGTCGGTATCTGGGGCGGACTGTGGTCGCTGCCCGAGATGGCGGCCGACACCGGCGACGCGGCGATGGCGGACGCCGTCGCGCGCTTCGGCGCCGCCGTGTCGTTCGAGCGAACGCCGGGGTTCGTCCACGGCTTCACGCATTTCGTCCTGCACGCGGAGATCGTCCGGGTCACGCTCGACGAATCCGTCGCGATGTGCGAGTCACCGCTGCCGTCGACCCGCTGGATTTCTTTCGACGCGCTCGCGTCTGTCGGGCTGCCGGCGCCGGTGAGAACGCTCCTGGAAGCGCTGGCCTAGGGCGTGAGTCGCTAACTCGGTGACCATCCCGGCAAAGCAATCGTCATCCCGACGAAGGAGGGATATTTACCCACGAGGCATGACGAGCGAACCCATGCGTCGCGGCAGCACGTACTGCCATCCGTGACGCGACTCGAAACCGACATCGGGATCAAACGATCCCGTGCTGCTTCAGATAGCGCTGCACGATGTCCAGACGTGCCGGCGCATCGGTCAGCGCCATCAGCTTGTGCCGTGTCGGCGCAGGGATCGGCAGCAGCTCGCAGAGCCGGTTTCCGACCCAGCTCGCGTCGTCGAAGCGATACGGCTTCGCGATCGGCATCGGCACGTCCTCGTCCTGGTCGGAAGCCACCGCGTCGTCGAGCCGCTTGACGATGCGTTCGAGAAGCACCCGACAGTCCTCGTATGCGGCCGGCACTGTCGCGAACGGCTCGAGCTCCGTCGCCTCGACCTCGGCGATCATCAGCCCGTCCGGCTGCTGACGGTGCGACAGGATGTGAAAGCGCTCGGTACCGGTCGTCTCGATCTGCAGCACGCCCAGTTGCTCCATGTTCCAGTCGTCGATGCGCGCACGGCATCCGATCGTCTCGATGTCGACGCCGCGTTCGGCGACCTCGTTGCCTTTGCGAATCAGGCAGACGCCGAACTCGCCGCCGTGACGCATCGTGTCGCGGATCATGTCCATGTAGCGCGCCTCGAAGACGCGCAGCGGCAGCAAGCCGCCGGGGAACAGCACGGTCGACAACGGGAAGATCGGAAGCGAAGCCAAGGGATGATTCTCGTCGATCAGCCGGCCACGCTACCCGCGGCCGAAGGATGTTTCGCCGTCCATGCGAGTGCGCGATGCCGCACGAGGGCGGGGTGCACGTCGCGCAGCCGACGCGTCAGTTGCTCGACACAATAGACCGAGCGATGCTGGCCGCCGGTGCAGCCGATCGCGACGGTCAGGTAGCTGCGGCTGTCGGCCGCATACGACGGTAGCCAGCGCGTGACGAAACCCTCGATGTCGTCGATCATCCGGCCGACCGCGGGCACGGCGGCGAGAAAGTCGATCACCGGCTGGTCGAGACCGGTCAGATGTTTGAGCGTCGGCTCGTAGAAAGGATTCGGCAGGCAGCGCACGTCGAAAACCAGATCCGCGTCGGCGGGCACGCCCTGCTTGAACGCGAACGACTCGAACGACAAGGTCAGCGCGGCGCGTTCGTTGCCGATGAAGTCGCGTACCCACTCGCGCAGCGCCTGGGCGGGGAGGCGGCTGGTGTCGATCAGGTAGCCGAAGCCTTCGAGCGGCTGCAGCAATCGCCGCTCTTCGTCGATGCTCTCGTCGAGGCCGCGCGAGCCGGACGCAGGCTCGCCCTGCCACTCGTGCGCAGACAGCGGATGCCTGCGTCGCGTCTCCGAGTAGCGCTGGACGAGAGTGGCGTTGTCGGCGGTGATGAACAGCAACTGCACATCGTGTCCACGCTCGCGCAATGCGGGCAGCAGCGACGGCAATTCGTAGACCGCCTCGACGCCTGCGCGGACGTCGATGCTGACGGCGGCCCGCTTGACACCGCGCGTGGCAAGGTCGCCGATCACGTCGACCAGGAAGCGCGCCGGCAGATTGTCGACGACGGCATAGCCGGCGTCTTCGAGAACGTGCAGTGCGATCGACTTGCCGGAGCCGGACATGCCGGTGACGAGGATGACGCGCATCGAAGGAGACGGCGATGGGTTCGAAAGAGGCTGTAACGGTACCGCGTCGCGGCCGAAAAAAGAAACGGGCCCGCAGGCCCGCTCGTCCGACGAACGCGGGCCGGCTGGCCGGCCCGGATTCGCATCAGCCTTTCAGGCAGTCGCTCTGTGCCTTCTTGTAGTCGTCGCCCTTCTTGCCCTTGTTCTGTTTGCTGCACATCGCCATCTTCTGCTGCTGGGTCATCGGGCCGGCGGCGACCGGCGCGTCCACGCCCTTCAGGCAGTCGCTCTGCGCCTTCTTGTAGTCGTCTCCCTTCTTGCCCTTGTTCTGCGCGCTGCACGTCGCCATCCGCGACTGCGACGAGTTCATTGCGGCGTCCGCGGCGAGCGCGGGCTGGAAGACGATCGGCGCCGCCATGATCAATGCGGCAAGGCCATGCGTCACGACACGGTTCAGGATCCTGTTCAATGCACTCTCCTCGATGGTCGACGGTATGCCCGACGCGACATGCGGGGCGGCTGACATTCTAAACGCGCGGCGGCGCGATGATCAGCCGTCGGTCTGGCTGTTCTCGTTGAGCGCGGCGACCTGGCGCACCATGAAGTCGCCGAGCGTATCGATGCCGCGTAGTTGCAGGATCGTGTTGCGGACTGCTGCCTCCACCAGCACGGCGGTGTTGCGACCGAGACCGACCGGGATCACGACCTTGCGCACCTCGATGCCGAGCACGTTCTGCGTCAGCACGTCGAGCGGCAGACGCTGGTATTTCTCTTCGAGCGTGCTGTGCTTGACGAGATGGACGATCATGCGCAGCCGCATCTTGCGGCGCACCGCCGTCTCCCCGAAGATCGACTTGATGTCGAGCAGACCGAGGCCGCGGACTTCGAGCAGGTTCGCCAGCAACAGCGGGCAGTGGCCTTCGATCGTGTTCGGCCCGACACGCGCGAGTTCGACGACGTCGTCGGCCACGAGGCCGTGTCCGCGCGAGATCAGTTCCAGGCCGAGTTCGCTCTTGCCGAGGCCGGACTCGCCGGTGATGATGATGCCGACCCCGAGCACGTCCATCAGCACGCCGTGCATGGTCGTGCGTTCGGCCAGCGTCTTCGCGAGATAGGAACGCAGCGCCTCGATGATCCTGACGGCGGGGACGGTCGATGCGATCAACGCGATGTGCGCGCGTTCGCAGGCGTCGAGGAATTCGGCGTTCGGCAGGTGGCCGTCGCCGAAGATCACCGCCGGCGGCGGCCTCTCGCCGAGGTCGAGCAGCCAGTGGGCGCGTCGGCTTTCGGACAGCATCGTGAAATATTCGACCTCGCGCGTGCCGACTACTTGGATGCGATCGGGGTGGATCAGGTTGTAGTAACCGATCAGGTCGGTCGCCGCGAGATGCGCGTCCCTGAACGAACTGTCGGCCTTCGCGCGCGCCTCGGGATCTGCCTCGGCTGCCTCGTCGACGACCCACGACAGCCCGAGCGCGTCGCGGTTGTCGTCGAACAGGTTGCGGACCGTGGACACCGATCAGCCGACCGATGCCGCTGCGGTCAGCGACACGCGTCGCTCACGCCGCCGGCCTGAACGGTTCCCATTCGACCAGCAGGCGGTGGACACCCGCCGCGTCGGGCGCGCACATCAGTTGCTCGCGGAACGCCGGATCCGACAGCATCTGCGCGAGCTCGGAGAGAATTTCGAGATGCGCCTGAGTGGCCTGTTCGGGGACCATCAGGAACACGAGGATCGCGACCGGCTTGCCGTCGGGCGCATCGAAAGGGATCGGGTCGGACAGGCGGATGAATGCCGCGACCGGATCGCGCAGACCCTTGATACGGCCATGCGGGATCGCGACCTGCTGCCCGAGCCCGGTGGAGCCGAGACGTTCGCGTGCGAACAGGCTGTCGAACACCTTGCTACGCGCGAGGCCCTGATTGTTCTCGAACAGCAGCCCGGCCTGCTCGAAGACGCGCTTCTTGCTGGAGGCCTCGAGGTCGAGCACGACGTTCGCCGACGGTAGCAGCTTGCCGATCAGATTCATGTACATGACCACTCGAAGCCGCGGAGCGGGCGTTTAGGCGCCCGGGTCCTCGGCAGGCCGATTCGGAAAAGCGCGGATTATAGACGTATGAATTCGCGGTCCACACGCCTCATGTGGCGTTGCACCGCACGTCGCCGGAGGCGACGCGCCGGTGCGGCCGTCCCGGACTTACGCAGCGATCTGGCGCTTCAACGGTTCGACGTTGTGCGCCTGGATGCATTCCTTGTGCTTGACGACCTGGCGATCGAGCTTGTCGACGAGCATGTCGATCGCTGCATAGAGGTCGGTGTCGATCGCCTCGCAATGCAGGTCCTTGCCGCGCAGATGCAAGTTGATTTCGGCCTTCTGACGCAGCTTTTCCACCGTGAGCACCACCGTCACATCGATGACTCGATCGAAATGTCGCTTCACCCGTTCCAGTTTGTTCATCACATATTCTCGAATCGCGGGGGTCACGTCGAGATGATGCCCACTGATGGTGAGGTTCATGGTCACTCCTTCCAAGAAACTGCGGGAAATGTGGACGCCGGCCGCTGACTTACAGGACGGTGGCGTCCCGTTCAAAGAATCTTTCGAAGACTGACAGGCGGTATCCGCAAAGATTCTCGATATTTCGCAATTGTTCGTCTCGCCACAACGATACCCTGCTCGCCGAGCATTTGGGCAATCTTGCTGTCGGACAGAGGTTTCTTCGCGTTCTCCGCGCTGACCAGCTGCTTGATCAGCGCGCGTATCGCCGTCGACGACGCCGCGCCACCGGCGTCGGTAGCCACGTGGCTGCCGAAGAAATACTTGAGTTCGAACACCCCGAGCGGCGTCAGCATGAACTTCTGCGTCGTGACGCGCGAAACCGTGGATTCGTGCAGCCCGAGCGTGTCGGCGATCTCGCGCAGCACGAGCGGCCGCATCGCGACCTCGCCGTGCGTGAAGAAGCTGCGCTGACGCTCGACGATCGCTTCTGCCACCCGGAGGATCGTGTCGAAGCGCTGCTGGACGTTCTTGATCAGCCACCGCGCTTCCTGTAGCCGCGAGCCCATGTTCGCGGCGCCATCGGTGCCGCGCTGCTCGCGCAGCACGCGCGCATAGGCCTGGTTGATCGACAGCTTCGGCATCACTTCCGGGTTGAGAAAGGCCTGCCAGGTATTGCGGACCTTGCGGACGATGATGTCGGGCACGATGTAGTTGGACTCGTGCTTCGCGAACGCGCGTCCCGGATGCGGCGCCAGCTTCTTGATCAGCGCGTGTGCATCGCGTAGCAGGTCGTCGCTGCACTGATAGATGCGACGCAGCCGGGTGAAGTCGCGCGCCGCCAACAGCGCGAGGTTGCCGGTGACGAGACGCAGCGCGAGGTCACGGACCGCCGGCGGCGCGTCGCGGGTCGGGCCGGTGTCCTGGCGGCGCAACTGCAGCGCCAGGCATTCGGAGGCGCTCCGCGCGCCGATGCCGGGCGGATCGAAGCTCTGCAGCAGCGTCAGCGCGGTCGCCAGCTCCTGTTCCTCGATCTGCAGTTCGGCAGGAAGCATCGCCAGAATGTCTTCGAGTTCGTCGCCGAGATAGCCTTCTTCCTCGAGTGCCTCGATCAGCACCGCGACGAGGCCGCGGTCGCGCTCGTTGAGCTTCTTCAGGGCGAGTTGTCCGAGCAGATGCTCGCGCAACGTCACGGTCGCGATGTTGGCGTGAGCGAGGTCGCGGTCGTCCTCTTCCCCGTCGCTGCGCCGCTCGCTCGAATTCCAGTCGGTGGCCGCGAGGTCGCTCGTGCTTCGTTCGGCACTGCCGAAGTCGGTCGCCGTGGCTGGCTCGGCGCTATGGTCGCGCGCAGCATCGGACGACACGTCGCCGGTGTAGTTGGACGACGACGCGTCGAAGTTCTCGTCGGCGCTGTTGCGTTTGAGCGTGCCGTCACCGCTGAGCTGCACGGCCGAATGCATCGGGTCGTCGATCCGCTCGAGAAGCGGATTCTCGGCCAGCGCGATCTCGATCTCCTGGTTCAGCTCGAGGGTCGACAATTGCAACAGACGGATCGACTGCTGCAGTTGCGGGGTCAGCGCAAGGTGTTGCGAGACGCGGAGTTGGAGGACTTGCTTCATGGCTGTGTGTTCCGATCTACATCCGGAAGTGTTCGCCGAGATAGACGCGGCGTACGCTTTCGTTCCCGACGATCTCATCGGGACGGCCCGATGCGAGGACCGACCCGGCGTTGATAATGTACGCATGATCGCAAATGCCTAGCGTCTCACGCACATTGTGATCGGTAATCAGGACGCCGATGTCGCGCGACTTCAGGAAACGGACGATGCGCTGAATCTCGATCACCGCAATCGGATCGATGCCGGCGAACGGCTCGTCGAGCAGGATGAAGCGCGGCGACGTCGCGAGCGCGCGCGCGATCTCGACGCGGCGGCGTTCGCCACCCGACAGCGACAACGCGCTGTTGGTCCGCAGGTGCGTGATCTGCAGGTCTTCGAGCAGCGCCCCGAGGCGCGTGTCGATCTCGGCCTTCGCGAGGGCCTTGCCGCGCGCGTCGCGCTGCAGTTCCAGGACCGCGCGGACGTTGTCCTGCACATCGAGCTGGCGGAACACCGACGCTTCCTGCGGCAGGTAGGAGAGGCCGAGGCGTGCACGCCGATGGATCGGCAGCCGCGTCAGCGAATTGCCGTCGAGCGTGATCGATCCGGCGTCGGCACCGACCAGGCCCAGCATCATGTAGAAGCAGGTGGTCTTGCCGGCGCCGTTCGGACCGAGCAGGCCGACCACCTCGCCGCTGCGCACGGTCAGCGACACGTCCTGAACGACGGTTCGCTTGCCATAGGTCTTCTTCAGATGCGCGGCCTCGAGCACGGACACGGACGGCGCGACAGCTTCGTCTGCTCGCTCGGCGCGCACCGCCTCGACGACGTCGGTCACGACGCCGGCTTCGCTTCGATGGCGGGCTCTTTCCTGAGCTCGATGGCCGGTGACGGGGTGGGACGCGTTGCGGCGGCTGCGGGGTCGGTCAGGGAGCCCGGCTTGATTTTCGGCTGCAGCACGACCGTCACGCGCTTCTTCGCGTCGGACTGCGCGACGTAGACCTCGGTGCGGGTGTTGTAATCGATGCGATCGCCGCGGATCTCGTCGGCGTCGCGGCCTGCCGCGAGTCGCTTGACGACAGCACGGTTGAACAACCGGATCGTGTCGGACTTCTCGTCGTACTCGATGCGCTCGGCCTGGCCTTCGATGTACTCGTCGACGCCTTCGCGCTTCTGCTTGAAGTACGCAAGCGTGTTCGGCTTCGTCACGATCGCGACGCCGAAGTTGTAGCCCTCCGGATCCTGCTTCGTCGTGAGCTGGTCCGCGCGCAGGATGATGGTCCCTTTGGTCAGCACGACATCGCCTGTGTAGAGCTGGGTCTGGTTGAGATCGTCGCCACTGCTCTTGTCGGCGTTGATGACGGCTGGCTTCTCCTTATCGGCACGTTCAGCGAAAGCTTGCGGCGCAGTTGCAAAAAATCCGGCGGACGCCATCAGCAGCGCGGCGCCCGAACGAAGGATGGCGGCGCGCGGCGGGCAACGGAAGGGAAGGGTGATGCGCATGGGGTTCATTTCGTTGGGGGCGTGACCGCCCTCGTATCGGCGCGCACGCTGCGGGCCTCGATCACCGCGCGGATACGACCGCCCTTGCCGCCATCGAGTTGCAGCGTCCGGTGGCCGTTATCGTATTGCATCCCGTTCGCGTTCACGCGTGAGCCGCCCTGGACCACCTCGATCGGCTGGTCGCTGCTGAGGATCTCGCGGTCGGGTAGCGCCAGCATGTAGGGCCCCTTGGCCACGAGTTCCTGGGCGCCCTTGAACGCCTGGCGCACGAGGACGACGTTGCCATACAGCCGCAGCTCCTCGCCGTCGCCGGTGGTCTTGCCGAGGTCGGCACGCACCCGCATCTCCGGACGGTCGACCTTGGCGCCGACGAGCCGCGGCTGCGTCAGTTCGCCGCTGTCGTCGTCGGCATAGTGGACCAGCGCGGCCGCATCGACGACATACTGGGCGCGACCGGTCTCGTCCATCTTCGTCAGCGTGATGTCCTTGGCGGTGTAGTCGATGTCGTGGCCGACCTTGCGCGCCGGAGCGTCCGACAGGTGGGCCTGCTGCGCGAGCCAGTACGAGCCGACCGCGAGCCCGCCGATCAGCACGATCGACAGGACCAGTGTGCCGCGCTCACGCATGACGGGCGCCGTCTGTCCGTGCGGCCTTGGCGGAACGCGCGCTGAGCAGCAGGTCGCAGACCTCGCGGACCGCGCCGTCGCCTCCGTTCCTGCGGCTGACCCAGTGCGCCACCTCCGCGACGCCGTCGGTCGCGTTCGGCACCGTGGCTGCGAAGCCGACCCGCTTCATCACCGCGATGTCGATGTCGTCGTCGCCCATGTAGCCGCACACCTCGGCCGTCATGCCGAGCTGGTGGCGCATCGCATCGAAAGTCGCTGCCTTGTCGGAGATGCCCTGTGCAACGTGCCTGATGCCCAGCTCCGCGCAGCGGCGCAGCGTGATCTGCGACTCGCGCCCTGAGATGACCGCGGTGACGATGCCGGCCGCGGCGAGCGCCTTGATGCCGGCGCCGTCGAGCACGTGGAAGACCTTGAGCGCCTCGCCGCCTGCGCCGAAGTAAAGCTTGCCGTCGGTCATCACGCCGTCGACGTCGAACACCATCATCTCGATCCGCGACAGTCGCTCCACGACGCTCCTGGACAGCCTGCGAATCGCCGGAGCGGCGTGCACTGCGCGCATCAGATGACCTTGGCCGTGGTGAGATCGTGAATGTGCAGTGCGCCGACCAGTCGGCCCTCGTCGTCGACGACCAGCAACTGGTTGATGCGGTGCCTCTCCATCAGGTCGGCGGCCTCCGCGGCGAGGCGATCAGGACCGATCGAACGCGGCGAACGATGCATCACATCGGCCACGCGGACGTTCGCGAAGTCGTGCGTCTTCTCGATCAGCCGGCGCAGGTCGCCGTCGGTGAAGATGCCTTCGACCCGGCCGTCCGCCGCGACCACGGCGGTCATCGCGAGGCCCTTCTTCGAGCTCTCGAGCAGGGCGTCGACCAGCGACGCGTCGGCGTCGACCTTCGGGATCGCGTCGCCGGTCCGCATCACGTCGCGCACGTACGTCAGCAGGCGCCGCCCGAGCGCGCCGCCCGGATGCGAGCGCGCGAAGTCCTCCGCGCCGAAGCCGCGCGCGTCGAGGGCGGCGACCGCGAGCGCGTCGCCGAGCGCGAGCGCGGCCGTGGTACTCGCGGTCGGCGCGAGATTCAGAGAACAGGCCTCGACGTCGACGTGCGCGTCGAGATGGACGTCGGCGAGCAAGGCCAGCGTGGACGCAGGATGGCCGGTGATGGCGATCAGCCTGGCGCCCTGACGCTTGGCGATCGGCACGATCAGAAGCAGTTCGCGGGTCTCGCCCGAATTGGAGAACGCGACTAGAACGTCGTCCTTCGTCACCATCCCGAGGTCGCCGTGGATCGCTTCGGCCGCATGGACGAAGAAGGCCGGCGTGCCGGTGGAGGCGAATGTCGACGCGACCTTTCGCGCGATGTGACCCGACTTGCCGATGCCACAGACCACGACACGGCCCTTGCACGCAAGCAGCAGGTCGAGCGCGCGGACGAAGCTGTCGTCGAGCCGGCGTGCCAGCGCGGTGATCGCGGCGGCCTCGATGTCGAGGACCTGCCTGCCGAGCATCAATGCATGCGGTTCGGCGCTGGTTTCGGCGTCGCCGCTGTCGCGGTCGGCGTCGAGCGACTGCGCGACGATCGCGTCGAGACCTTCGCTGTCCCCGGTTAGAGTTCGTGTCACGCGACGCGGAACACGCGGCTTTCGGGTCAGCGGCTCACGGGC
>JBDTIS010000003.1:0-4813 GCA_039936235.1 Burkholderiaceae bacterium
CGTAGAAGTTGCTCATCGACAGGCCGCCGGCCGAACAGGCGACGGCCATCCCGGCGGTGGTGTGGACGTGCATCACGCAGTGCGCGTCGGGCATGGCCGCATGGATCGCCGCGTGGACCGTGAAGCCAGCCGGATTGACCGGCCACTGCGTCGGCGCACCGGGGTTCTCGACGATGCGGCCGTCGAGATCGATGCGGACCAGGTTCGACGCGGTGACCTCGCTGTAGTGCAGGCCGAACGGATTGATCAGGAAGTGCGCGGGCTCGCCGTCGCGCGACGGCAGGCGCAGCGTGATGTGGTTGTAGATCAGCTCGGTCCAGCCGAGCTGCGCGAAGATGCGATAGCAGGCCGCGAGTCGCAGGCGCGCCGTCCATTCCTCCTGCTCGAAATGGGCGGGCCGGCTGGGGGCCGTGGCCGCCGGGGTGCCCAGGGTCGTGATCGTTGCAGTCATGTCGTCGTCTCCATCGCGTCACGCGGTCGTCGACCGCGACCATCCGTACGGACGGAGGATAAACAATCCGCGGCGAAGACTGCGCTAGGCGGAGACGGTATCGGCCCGCGACGGAACCGGCTCGATCGGGGTCACGGCCGGGGCGGCCGCAGCCTCTTCCTTCAGGATCCGGTCGACCATCCGGCGGAAGCGGGCGAGTGCCGCGTCGGCGCGGATCGCAGGCATCCGGAAGTCGGGCCGCTTGGCGAGGCTCGCGACCTGCAACGAGATCATCGCGCGGTCTTCCTCGAGCGCGTCGGCCACGCTCTGATGGATCGACCGCGTCGTCTCCGGGTCGTCGATCGCGAAATCGTGCGGCAGGCCAGGAAGCCGTCGTCGACGACTTCGCTGGACCAGCCGGCGACGTACCAGCAGTTGCGGATGACCATGGGCTCTCCTGTTCCGAGTGCACCTGCGAAAGAGCCAGCAGCGCCGTCAATCCCCGCGCGAATTCCGCGCGATCCGCGCGGCCGCTGGGCGACCACCCCGTCGATGTGACGACGTCGCGTCGGGCGTCTTCACGGCTTCACCCATGGCGATCCGCGATCACGTGCGCCGCGCAGTGCGTCGCCCCACCACACCAGCTCGTCCATCATCAGCCCGAAGCGCCTCTCTTCGCGCGGATCGGGCATGAAGACGCCGTCGTGGATCTTGTCGGTCACCGAACGCAGGTGGACCGCCGTCGCCAGCGGAGCCATCTCCAGTTCCACCAGCACCAGCCGCAACTGCTGTATGCCGCGCGCGCCTTCGGCGTTGCCGAACGACACGAACGAAGCGGGCTTGCGATTCCATTCCGCATACAGGTAGTCCAGCGCGTTCTTCAGTGCCGCCGTGTAGCCGTGGTTGTACTCGGGGCTGACGAAAATATAGCCGTCGGCGCGAGCGATGGTGTCGGCCCAGCGCCGCTGCAGCGGATCGCGATAGTCGCCCTCGGTCGGAAACTGCGCGAAGTCGAACAGCGGCAGCGACCAGGTCTTGAGGTCGACCAGTTCGACCGTGACCCCGGTGCGCGCCGATGCCTGTTCGAACGCCCACTGCGCGATCGGACCCGAGCGCCGACCTTCGCGGATGCTGCCGATGATGACCTCGATGTGCATGGGGGTCCTTGTTCGGTGGTGAACGATCACTGCGGTGGCGGGCCATGCGCGGGAAAGCCGGGGTACCCGTCATCCTCGGTGCATCCGGTGCGTGCGCAGCACGATCGGTCGTGGCAACTGCTGCAGCGACTGCACGATCGCGTCGACCTTGGCCGCGGTCGCGCTATTCGCGCGCCTTCCCGTCACCGAGTCCGAGGTAGCTCTCGATCACCTTCGGGTTGCTGGCCAGCTCCTTCGCCGGCCCCTGCAGCGTCACCGACCCCGTCTCAAGCACGTACGCGTAGTCGGCCACCTGCAGCGCCGCCCGCGCGTTCTGCTCGACCAGCAGCGTCGCGACGCCGGTCGTGCGTAGCGCCGCGATGATGTGGAAGATCTCGCGGACGATCTTCGGCGCGAGGCCGAGGCTCGGCTCGTCGAGCATCAGGAGGGTCGGCTTGCCCATCAGCGCTCGACCCACCGCAAGCATCTGGCGCTCGCCACCGCTCAGCGTGCCGGCTTCCTGCCTGCGGCGTTCCTTCAACCGCGGGAACAGCGAGAAGACGTGTTCGAGCTCGTCGGACCACTGCTTGTGCTCGTCGCTGCGCCGCAGACGATAGCGGCGGAAGCCGCCGAGCATCAGGTTGTCCTCGACGCTCATGCTGCCGAACAGCTCGCGCTTCTCGGGCACCAGCGCCATGCCGGCGGCGACGCGCTGCTCGCAGCCGCGCAATTCGACCCGTTCGCCTTCGTAGCTGATCTCGCCGGAACAATGCCCGTTGGTCGGCAGCGAGCCCATCAACGCGTTCAGCAGCGTCGACTTGCCAGCGCCGTTCGCGCCGATGACGGTAACGATCCTGCCGGGGGCGACGTCGAGATCGGTGGGCGCGAGTGCGGTCACCTTGCCGTAGCGGGCCGACAGACCACGGACCGACAACACCGACTCCACCGACTCCACCGACTCCACCGACATCGCGGTGACGGCGCTCATGCCAGCTGCTCCAGCGTCAGGTCGTCGTCGATGCCGCCCAGGTAGGCCTCCAGCACCTTCGGATTGCTCTGGATTTCCTTCGGCTCGCCTTCGGCGAGCTTGCTGCCGAACTCCATCACGACGAGATGATCGGTCAGTCCCATCACGAACTCCATGTCGTGCTCGACGAGCAGGATGCTCATGCCTTCGGCGCGCAGTTGCTTGAGGACGCCGGCGAGCGCGACCTTCTCCTTGTAGCGCAGGCCCGCGGCCGGTTCGTCGAGCAGCAGCAGGACAGGGTCGGAAGCGAGTGCACGCGCGATCTCGACGATGCGCTGCTGGCCGAGCGCGAGATTGCCGGCCTGCTCGAACAGATAGTTGCCGAGTCCGACGCGCTTCAATTGCGTCGCCGCCTCGAAGCGCAGCCGCGCTTCTTCGCGGCGGTCGAGGCGCAGCGACGCGCGCAGCATGCCGACCGACGAGCGCAGATGCGCACCGAGCGCGACGTTGTCGATCACGCTCATGCCGGGCAGCAACTGGACGTGCTGGAACGTCCGTCCCACGCCCTTCGCGCTGATCTGGCGCGCCAGCGATCCGTCGATCCGTTCGCCGCGGAACAGCACCTCGCCACGCGTGATCGGCAGCACGCCGGTGACGAGGTTGAACGTCGTGCTCTTGCCCGCGCCGTTCGGGCCGATCAGCCCCATGATCTCGCCGGCCCGGACCTTGAAGCTGATGTCGTTGACGGCCACGAGCCCGCCGAATTCCTTGCGGATCGCGTCGACCTCGAGCACGACGTCTCCGGCCTTCGGTCGCTCGCGCCTGGGCAGCGGCTCGGCGTCGGCGACCTGGCGCGCTGCTGAACCTTCCGTCGGCTGGACGGTGCCGAGTTCGCCACCGTCGGCGTCCGTACCGCGCAGGCTGCCGCGCTGGAACAGCCCGGTGATGATCGGCCACAGTCCGGTCGGCGCTCGCTGCAGGAGGAACACCAGCAGCACGCCGAACACGATGATCTCGAAGTTCCCGTTGGAGCCGAGCAGCCGCGGCAGCCAGTCCTGCAACTGGTCGCGCGCGATCGTGACGACGCCGGCGCCGAGCAGCGCGCCCCACACGTGCGCCGCGCCGCCGACCACCGTCATGAACAGGTACTCGATCCCGGCGTTGACGCCGAATGGCGTCGGGTTGATCGAGCGTTGCAGATGCGCGTACAGCCAGCCGGAAATCGACGCGAGCATGGCGGCGTAGACGAACACGACGATCTTCACGCGCGTCGTGTTGACGCCGAACGACTCGGCCATGCCCGCGCCGCCGCGCAGCGCGCGAATCGCGCGGCCGGGCCGCGAGTCGAGCAGCGCCTGCACGGCGAGCACGCTCGCGATGACGAACGCCCAGATCAGGTAATAGATGTCGCGGCCCTTCTCCAGCGACCAGCCGAACACCGTGATCCACGGCAGCCCGTTGAGCCCGTCGTACTTGCCGAGGAACGCCATGTTGCCGAACAGGTAATAGATGCTGATGCCCCACGCGATCGTGCCGAGTGGCAGGTAGTGGCCCGACAGCCGCAGCGTGACAAGGCCGATGACGAGTGCGGTCAGGCCCGTCGCGACGAGGCCGGCCGGCAACGCCAGCCATGGCGACAAGTGATGGACGGTCGTCAGGTAACCGCTCATGTAGGCGCCGATGCCGACGAACGCCGCCTGTCCGAACGACGTCATCCCGCCGACGCCGGTGAGCAGGACCAGCCCGAGCACCACCAGGCTCGACAGCCCGATGTAGTTCATCAGCGTGATCCAGAACTCGGGCGTGGCCGGCACCAGCGGCAGCGCGATCAGGATGACGAGCGCGATGGCGAACGCGATCCGTCCGCCGGTGAGGGCGCGGCCGGTCATTCTTCTTCCTCGACGTGCTTGCTCGTCAGCGAGCGGATCAGCAGCACCGGGATGATCAGCGTGAACACGATCACCTCCTTGTAGGCACTGGCCCAGAACGACGAGAACGATTCGAGAATGCCGACGAGGATCGCGCCGATGGCCGCGATCGGGTAGCTCGCGAGCCCGCCGATGATCGCGGCGACGAAGCCCTTCAGGCCGATCAGGAAGCCGGAGTCGTAGTAGATCGTCGTGATCGGCGCGATCAGCATCCCGGAGAACGTGCCGATCAGCGCGGCGACGGCGAACGTGATGCGGCCGCTCATCACGGTACTGATGCCCATCAGCCGCGCGCCGCGGCGGTTGACCGCGGTCGCGCGCAGCGCCTTGCCGTACAACGTGAATTCGAAGA
>JBDTIS010000004.1:0-4769 GCA_039936235.1 Burkholderiaceae bacterium
GCGAGATCGATGAAGCGCGCAACGTCATGACCAAGTGCACGCTGTGCGTCGATCGCATCTACGACGAGAAGCTGCCCAAGGAGGATCGCAAGCCGGCTTGCGTGAAAGCCTGTCCGACCGGTGCGCGGCTGTTCGGCGACGTCAAGGATCCGGACTCCGAGGTGTCGAAGGCGATTCGCGAACGAGGTGGATATGCGCTGATGCCCGAGTGGGAGACGCAGCCGGCCAACCAGTATCTGCCGCGTCGCAAGGTCGAAGAGGCCGGGCAGGGCGCGATGGGGACCAAACCGTGAACCCGGCGTTCTCGGTCGTGCTGTTCACGACCATCGCCGGCTGTGCCCAGGGACTGGTGGTCGTGCTCGCGCTGGCGATGCTGATGGGCCTGTTGATGGCGCCGGCCTTCGTCGGCGCCGCGCTGATCGTCGCCGAGGTGATGCTGCTGATCGGCCTCGGGGCGTCGTTCGGACACCTCGGCCGTCCCGAGAGGGCATGGCGATCCGTATTGATGTGGCGCACGTCGTGGCTGTCGCGCGAGGTCATCGCGTTGCCGGCCTTCATCGGCCTGGTGGCGATCTGGTGGCTGTTGCTGCACCGGGGCATCGACACGCCGCTGCTGCCGATCGCATTGATCGTCGTGGCCGGTGTGTTGTGGTACTGCACCGGCATGATCTACGCGTGCCTGCGCTTCATTCAGGAATGGGCGCAGCCGCTGACGCTGATCAACTTCGCGCTGACCGGCCTGTCGTCCGGATTGATGCTCGCGTGCGCGCTCGCGGCCTATGCCAACGAAGGCAGGTTGCTCGCGGCCGCCGGACCGGCGGCGCTGATCGTGACGTTGATCGCGTGGGCGACACGCATGCTCGCTCTGCGTCGCAACGCCACGTTGAAACACAAGTCGACGCTGCAGTCGGCCACCGGTATCAACGCGCCGAATCTCGTCCAGAAGTCGATGGGCATGTCTGCCGGATCGTTCAACACCCGCGAGTTCTTCCACGGCCGCACGCTGGCGGTCGTCAAGCGCATGAAGCTCGCGCTGATCGTGTTCGGTTTCGCACTGCCGGCGTTGCTGGCGCTGCTCGCGCTGGCCAGCGGCGCCGCGCTGCCGTGGGCGCTGGCGGTGCTCAGTCAGATCCCCGGCCTGCTTGCCGATCGGTGGTTTTTCTTCGCGCAGGCGAAGCATCCGCAGAACCTCTACTACCAGGTCGTCTCCTGACCGGGTTCATCGATGCTCGATCTGTGGCAACGACACGGCCACACGGAAGAGCTCGATGCCGATCACGTATTCGCAACCGACTGGCACGAGGGGCGTGACACGAAGTGCGACGCAGCAGCACCGTGGCGATCGTCGGACACCCGTTCCTGAATCCCCGTTGACGCTCGTCGAGGCATCGGCTACTGTCCCGCCTCGATTTCATGCAGCGCCGATTTGATCCCGCGACCGGTTCGATCGCGGGTTCAGCTTGCGGGCGCTGGAGCGAACCCGGTTTGGGTCGCCCCAAATAAATCCGGCTAAAGCGAGCGACCCGATCCGACGCGCCCGACTCTTGCCGCCATCCGCCGTCGTCGATTCGTCTTCCGCAAACCCGTCTCGTGGATTCAAGCCCGGCCCCCGCCAACGCGGTGCCTTCTCTCTCTGATCGTATCGTCGTCCCGCAACGCTACGCGTTCGACGGGCCGCTGCCGCTGCAGGGCGGCGCGACGCTGACCGACTACGCGCTTGCGGTCGAGACCTACGGGACGCTGAACGCCGCGCGCTCGAACGCCGTGCTGATCTGTCACGCACTGAACGCCTCCCATCACGTCTCCGGCGTGCAGCGGCGCGACAACGGCGGCGAGGAGGTCGGCTGGTGGGACAACATGGTCGGCCCCGGCAGGCCGGTCGACACCGATCGCTTCTTCGTGATCGGCGTCAACAATCCGGGTTCTTGCTTCGGCTCGACCGGCCCGTCGTCGATCGACCCGGCCACCGGCCGCCCGTACGGCGCGTCCTTCCCGGTCGTGACGGTCGAGGACTGGGTCGACGCACAGGCGCGGCTCGCCGATGTGCTCGGGATCGAACGCTTCGCAGCCGTCATGGGCGGCTCGCTCGGCGGGATGCAGGCGCTGGCATGGAGCACCCGCTACCCGGCACGCATCGCGCACTGCATCTCGATCGCGTCGACGTCGAAGCTGTCGGCACAGAACATCGCGTTCAACGACGTCGCGCGCCAGGCCATCCTGACCGACCCTGACTTTCATGGCGGCGACTTCTATGCGCACGGGGTGGTTCCGCGCAACGGGCTACGGGTCGCGCGGATGATCGGTCACATCACCTACTTGTCCGACGACGACATGGCCGAGAAATTCGGCCGCGCCCTGCGAGCCGACAATTTCGCGTTCGGCTACGGAGCCGAGTTCGAGATCGAGAGCTACCTGCGTTACCAGGGCGACAAGTTCTCCGACTACTTCGACGCGAACTCCTATCTGCTGATCACGAAGGCACTCGACTACTTCGATCCCGCGATGCGCTTCGGCGGATCGCTGACCGATGCGCTCGCGCAGGCGACGGCCAGCTACCTGATCGTGTCGTTCTCGACCGACTGGCGCTTCGCACCGGAGCGCAGCAGGGAAATCGTCAAGGCGCTGCTCGACAACCGTCATCGCGTCAGCTACGCAGAGATCGACGCGCCGCACGGCCACGACGCGTTCCTGCTCGACGATCCGCGCTATCACCGGTTGATCGCCGCCTACTTCGATCGCATCGACGCCGAACTGCGAGGAGCCGCGATATGACGGCAGCCTCGCAGGTCCTCCGGCCGGAGCTCGTGGCGATCGCCGACTGGATCGCGCCGGGTTCGTCGGTGCTCGACCTCGGTTGCGGCGACGGCTCGCTGCTCGCATGGCTGCAGCGCGAAAAGGGCTGTCGCTGCGTCGGCGTCGAGCTCGACGACGCGAAGGTGCTGGCCTGCGCGAAGCAGGGCGTCGACGTGATTCAACAGAACCTCGAGGACGGGCTCGCGCTGTTCGGCGATGCGTCCTTCGACACGGTGCTGCAGCTCGAGACGCTGCAGATGGTGGTCCATACCGAAGCCATCCTGCGCGAACTCGGCCGGGTCGGCCACGAAAGCATCGTGACGTTTCCGAACTTCGCGTTCTGGACGCATCGGCTGGCGATCCTGCGCGGCCGCATGCCGGTATCGAAATCGCTGCCGTACGAGTGGTACGACACGCCGAACCTGCGCTTCGCGACTTTCGCCGACTTCCTCCAGCTCGCGCGCAAGAGCGGCTTCACGCTGCGCGACCGCTTCGCGCTGCGCGGCGGCCGCGTCGTCCGGGTCCTGCCGAATCTGTTCGGCAACGTCGCGGTGTTCCGGCTGGCCGGCAATCCGCGCTGACGGCGGATGGCGCTGCGATGATCGCCGCAGGACTGCGGCTGTAACACGATGCAAACGGTCAAGGCGCCGATCGCGTCCTTCGCTACACTTGGCGGTGCGACCCGCACGTCAGATGCGCGGCGCCCCTTCCACTTCAGTCAGCCGCCCATGCCCGCCGTCAGACATTTCTCCGAGAGCTACGCAGAGGCAAGGGCCCGCTTCATCGACGCCGCGACCCGCACCGGCGCGCCGTCCGCGAGCTTCGAGAATCCGGTCGGCAAGGGTCCGACCGGAGAGACGCTCGCCACCGACGTGGCGCTGTTCGGACCCGCGGACGCGACCAAGCTGCTGATCCTCGTCTCGGGTACGCACGGCGTCGAGGGATTCGCGGGATCGGGCGCGCAGGTCACGATGATCGAGAGCCTGCGGTTCTCCGCGTTGCCGGCGCGCACCGCCGTCCTGCTGATCCATGCGATCAATCCTTACGGCTTCGCGTGGCTGCGCCGCACCAACGAGGACAACGTCGACTTGAACCGTAACTCGATCGACTTCGCGCGCCTGCCGGCGCCGCACGAGGACTACATTTCCATCGCGCCTCGTCTCGTTCCCCAGGCATGGGCCGAACTCGCGCCGGCCGAGGACGCGATCAACGCGTTCATCGCGACGCATGGCTTCCGGCGCTACCAGGAGGTCGTCGCAGGCGGCCAGTACACGCATCCTGAGGGGCTGTTCTACGGCGGCAGCGCACCAGTCTGGTCGACCGGCATCTTTCGCGAGATCGTGTCGTCGTACGGTCGCGGCAAGGAACGCATCGCGCTGATCGACATCCACACAGGGCTCGGCCCGCAGGGCTATGGCGAGCCCATCTATACCGGTATCAGCGACACCGAGGCGGAACGGGCGCGCGAGTGGTACGGCCCCGACCTCACGTCGATCCACGCGGGCAACTCGAGTTCGGTGGTCGTGCAGGGGCCTCTGATCAACGCGGTCGGGTCGTTCTTCGACGAGGACGCGACCAGGCCGGAGGTGACGACGCTCGCACTCGAGTTCGGGACGTTGCCCGAGGAGATGGTCCTCGACCTCCTGCGCGCCGAGGCGTGGATGCACGCGCACGGCGACATCAATTTCGACACGCCGGTCGGTCGCGCGATCAAGCGGCGCTTTCGTGATGCCTTCTACGTCGACACCGAAAGCTGGAAGCGCAGCGTGGTCGAACGCACGGTCGAGATGACCGGACAGGCGCTCGCGGGCCTCGCAAGCTGAAGCGCGTCTTCGCATCCGCCGCCTGACGATGACCGGTCCGACGCCGGCCGACGCGCCGCGCAGTCTCTGGGGCGCCTGGTTCAACCGACGGATGCTGATCTGCGTCTTCCTCGGCTTCACGTCGGGGCTGCCGCTGTTCATCCTGCTGAACCT
>JBDTIS010000005.1:0-26857 GCA_039936235.1 Burkholderiaceae bacterium
GATCCTGCTGCATCTGCTCGGCCTGGTGACGCTGGCGATGCCGCGCCACTGGCACGACACGCAGTTCGAGCGCATCGCCGCGATCGCGGCGCTGGCCTTCCTGTTCACATCGACCCTGTCGGCCGCGATGTCGCGGGTCGTCGCGGCGTTCCACGAACGGCGCGACCTCGACCTGCTGCTCGGCGCGCCGATCGCGCCGATGCTGATCCTCGTGATCCGCGCGCTGACGGTGGTCGCGGCGGTCACCGCGCTGTTCGCGGTGTTCGTCTATCCGGTCGTCGATGTCGGCGTCGCGAACGGCCGATGGTGGCTGGCCCGCCTCTATCTGCTGGTCCCGCTGATGGCGACGCTGAGCACCGGCGTCGCACTGATGCTGACCGGTGCCGTCGTGCGGCTGATCGGCGTGCGGCGCGCCCGCGTCGGGCTGCAGGTCTTCTCGGCGCTGATCGGCGCGTCGATGTACCTGGTCTCACAGGCGCGCCACGTCGTGCCCGACGGCGTCGCGACGCGCGTGCAGGCCTGGTCGATGGACGTGACGCGGGGCGATGACCTGCCGCTGCCGGTCGCGCTGGCCGCCGGCCTCGCCGACGGCGACATGCGGATCTGGGTCGCGTTCGCGATCGTCGCGATCGGCGTCTTCGTGCTGTCGGTCCGGCTCGCGCGCACAGGATTCATCGAGGTCGCGCAGCAGCCGGAAGCCGACGCGCGGGTGGTCGTGCCGAAACGAGCCGCAGTCGACAGACGGATCGCGAAGGGCTTCGGCAACGGCTTGTTCGGGACGCTGCTCGTGAAGGAATGGCGGCTGATCCTGCGGGCGCCGCAACTGATCTCGCAGGTCCTGCTGCAACTGTTCTACCTGCTGCCGCTGCTGTTCGTCGCGTTCGCTCGCAACGATGCGAAGCTGTCGTGGAGCGCATCGGCTTTCACGGCCGGCATCGTCGGTGTCAGCGCGACGCTCGCCACATCGCTGGCGTGGCTCACCGTCTCCGCCGAGGGCGCGCCCGACCTGCTGATCGGCAGCCCGAAGCAACGTTCGGTGATCCTCGCGGCCAAGCTGACCGCGTCGACGCTGCCGCCGCTGCTGCTGGTCGCGATCGCCGCCATCGGCACCGCGCAGCGCGCGCCTTTCGAAGCCGCGGTCGTGCTGGTCTACGGCTTTCTCGCCTGCGCGAGCGCCGCGATCCTGTCGGCCGCTGCGCCCGTCACCGGCAAGCGCAGCGACTTCCAGCGGCGGCATCAGGGCCGCAAGCTGTCGGCGCTGGTCGAAGCCGTGCAGTTCCTGTTGTGGGCCGCGGCGGCCGGCACCGCGGTGTCGGGCCTCTGGATCGTCGCGATCATCGCGACGCTGTTCGCGTCGATCATGCCGGCGCTGCGATTGCCGCTAGCACTGCGCGCCACGAACAGGCGGATCGGCGACGCCTGACGGTCAGAGCGTGGCTTCTTCCTTGCGACGCAGCCGGAAGCGTTGCAGCTTGCCGGTCTCCGTGCGCGGCAGCACATCGACGAACTCGATCTGTCGCGGGTACTTGTACGGCGCGACCGTGGTCTTGACGAAGGTCTGCAGCTCGATGACCAGTTCGTGGCTCGGCGAATGGCCTTCCTTGAGCACGACGAACGCCTTGACGAGGTAGCCGCGCGCGTCGTCGGGCACGCCGACGACGCCGCACTCCGCGTCCGCGTGGTGCGCGAGCATCGCCGACTCGACCTCGGGCCCGGCGATGTTGTAGCCGGCCGAGACGATCATGTCGTCGGTGCGCGCCTGGTAGAAGAAATAGCCGTCGGCGTCCATCGTGAATGCGTCACCCGGCAGGTTCCAGCCATTCTTCACGTACTCCTTCTGCCGCGAATCCGACAGGTAGCGGCAGCCGGTCGGTCCCTTCAGCGCGAGGCGGCCGACCTCGCCGATCGGCATCGGCTGCATCGCATCGTCGACGATCATCGCGTCGAAGCCGGGCACGACCTTGCCGATCGCGCCGCGTCGTACGTCACCGCCGGCCGCCGAGATGTAGATGTGCATGACCTCGGTGCCGCCGATGCCGTCGATCATCTCGATGCCGGTCGTGCTCTTCCACAGCTGTCGCGTCGCGTCGGGCAGCGCCTCGCCGGCCGACACCGACTTGCGCAGCGTCGCGACGGCCGACTTGCGCATGCCGGCCTGCAGCAGCAGCGCCATGTGGCGATAGAAGGTAGGGGCGGTGAAGACGATCGTCGCACCGGCGCGGCCGATCAGTTCGAGCAGCAGTTCGGGCGTCGTGCGCTCGACGAGAAAAGTCGCACCGCCGACCGACAGCGGGAAGCACAGCATGCCGCCGAGGCCGAACGTGAACGCGAGCGGCGGCGTGCCGATGAAGACATCGTCGGGTCCCGGCTTGAGGACGTAGCGGCTGAATGTGTCGCACATCGCCATCACGTCGCGATGGAAATGCATCGTCGCCTTCGGCTCGCCGGTGGTGCCGGACGTGAACGCCAGCATGCAGACGTCGTCGCGCGCGGTGTCGATGTTGGCGAACACGGTCGGCTGCTTCTCGCACAGCGCCTCGAGCGTCGCCTCGTGCGCGGTGCGCGCGCTCGGGCCGCCGTTGAACAGTACGACGCGCATCAGCCCCGACGCGTAGTGCTCGCTGGACGGATCCAGGCATTGCGAGATTTCATCGGCCAATGCGGAGTCGCACAGCGCTGTCGCGACGCGCGCTTTCACGACGATCTGGTTCAGCTCCTTCGCGCGCAGCAGCGGCATGGTCGGTACCGCGATCAGGCCGGCCTTCAGTACGGCCAGCCAGCAGGCGGCCATCATCGGATTGTTCGGCGCACGCAGAAGTACGCGATTGCCCGGAACCAGTCCGAGTTCGTTGACGAGGACGTTCGCGATCCGGTTGGTCTGGGCGAGCAACGCGTCGTAGGTCGCGAAGACCGGCTGCTCGCCGACCATCGCACCGACCGCGCGCCGCGCGCCGTGGCCGCGGTCGACCTGTGAATCGAGCAGCGCTTCGCCGCAGTTCAATCGTTCCGGATAACGGAGTTCCGGAAGCTCGAAGCGGAAGTCGGGCCACTCGTCGCGTGGTGGCAGGTTGTCGGCTGCGAAGGTGTCGAGATGCGCGGTGTACGCGTAGGTTCCATCCGCCTCGCCTGTTCCCTTGTCGCTACCGTTCATGGTCGTTCCCGAGGAAAGATGAAGAGAGTCAGTCCGCGTGCTTCTGCATGCCGACTGCGGCGTCCTTGAGCAGATCGCGACCGATGATCAGCCGTTGCACTTCGCTCGCGCCTTCGTAGATCCGCAGCGCACGTATCTCGCGATACAAGGCCTCGACGATGTTGCCTTTGGCGACGCCGGCGCCGCCGAACAATTGCACGGCGCGATCGATCACGCGCTGCGCGTTCTCGGTGGCCGTCAGCTTGGCCATCGCGGCCTCGCGCGTCGCGTTGACCTGCAGGACATCGCGTTGCCACGCGGCGCGGTAGGTCAGCAGCGCAGTGGCGTCGATGTCGGTCGCCATGTCGGCGAGCGTGGCCTGCGTCAGCTGGAAGTCGGCCAGCGTGTGACCGAACATGCGGCGATTGCGGGCCTGCGTGACCGCCTCGTCGAACGCACGGCGCGCGAAGCCGAGTGCCGCGGCCGCGACCGACGCGCGGAAGATGTCGAGCGTCCGCATCGCGACCTTGAAACCCTGTCCGACCGGCCCCAGCAGACGGGTCGCCGGCACGCGGCATGCGGTGAACCGCAGCGTGGCGAGCGGATGCGGCGCGATCACGTCGATGCGGTCGGCGATCGTGAGGCCCGGCGTCGTCGCGTCGACGACGAACGCGCTGATGCCGCGGGCGCCGGGCTCGTCGGAGGTCCGCGCGAATACGGTGTAGAAGTCGGCGATGCCGCCGTTCGAGATCCAGGTCTTGCAGCCGTCGATGACGTAGTGATCGCCGTCCGCGACCGCGCGGGTCTTCATCGCGGCGACGTCGGATCCGGCGTCCGGCTCGGATAGCGCGAACGCGGCGATCGCGTCGCCCGATGCGACCCGCGGCAGCCAGGTCTGCTTGAGCGTGTCGCTGCCCGAGAGGGTGATCGGGCCCGAGCCGAGGCCCTGCATGGCGAACGCGAAGTCGGCCAGGCCGTCGTGATAGGCGAGCGTCTCGCGGACGATGCACAGCGCCCGGGAGTCGAGCGTGTCGAGGGCGCCGCCGTAGGCCTCGGGGACGGCGTAGCGCGTCCAGCCGGCAGCACCCAGCGAAGCGACGAGGCTCCTGCAGCGTGCGTCGTTCGCCTCGCGGGTCGCATCGTCGACGTGATGGAGCGTCGCCGCAGCCCACGTGCCCAGACCGTCGGCGAGCGTGCGATGCGCCGCGTCGAAGAACGGCCACTCGAGATGCTTGCGCTGCATGGCGGTCCTCCCGCTTCAGTCGGCGGACTGAACGCCGAGGTGGGTCGCGAAGAACGCGAGCGAGCGTCCGTGCGCGAGTGCCGCCGACTGCTGGTGGTAACTCGGCCGTCCCCAGCAGTTGAAGCCGTGATCGGCCGGCGGGTAGATGTCGATTCGGACGTTGGACCGTCCGGCCAGCGTCGCCTCGATGGCCGCGACCTGGTCGGGCGTGATGTGCGCATCCTTCGCGCCGAAGTGCAGCGCCATCGGCACGGTGATCGACGCGGCGATGTCGAGCTGCTGCGCGATGCCCCCACCGTAGTAGCAGACGGCGCAGTCGATCCCCGCGCGCGCGGCGGCCCGATAGGCGAGCATGCCGCCCATGCAGTAGCCGACCACGCCGATGCCGCCTGCGACTTGTTTCATCTGCTCGAGAACGCCGACCGTCGCTGCGATGTCCTTGTCCGCCAGGTCGAGATCGATCGACCTGCGGTATCCGTAGGCCTCCTTCGAGCCGGCCTCGTCGTAGCCGAGATCGACCCTCGGCTTCATCCGCCAGAACAGGTCCGGTGCGAGGACCACGTAGCCGTCCGACGCGTACTGGTCCGCGACGGCGCGGATGTGCGCGTTGACGCCCCAGATCTCCTGCAGCACGACCATGCCGGGCGCCGGTCGGTTGCGCGGCGTCGCCGGCGGCAGCGCGAGATAGGCCCCTAACGTCTTGCCGTCGAAGGACGGGATGTCGATCCAGCGGCCACTCGAGGCCTCGGTTGTTTCGGTCATGTCGTTTCCATGGTTCAGTTGCCTTCGAAGACCGGCTTCTGCTTCGCGGAGAAGGCCTCGAATGCGCGCCGGAAGTCTTCGGTCTGCATGCACAGCGCCTGCGCCTGCGCTTCGGCCTCGATCGCCTGGTCGATGCTCATGTTCCATTCCTGATGCAGCATCGTCTTCGTGATCCCGTGGGCGAAGGTCGGCCCGGACGCGAGATCGGCAGCCAGCTTCAGCGCGTCGTCGTGAAGGGCCTCGGGCGCGACGATGCGGCTGAAGAAGCCCCATGCGAGTCCTTCGTCGGCGGTCATCGCGCGGCCGGTGTACAGAAGTTCCGCAGCGCGTCCCTGGCCGATCAGCCGCGGCAGCAGCGTGCAGGCGCCCATGTCGCAGCCGGCCAGGCCGACGCGCGTGAACAGGTAGGCGGTTCGCGCACGCGCCGTGGCCAGCCGCAGATCGGACGCGAGCGCGATGATCGCGCCGGCGCCGGCGCAGATGCCGTCGACGGCGGCGATGATCGGCTGCGGACAGCGGCGCATCGCCAGCACCAGGTCGCCGGTCATCCGCGTGAAGGCCAGCAGCTCGGGCATCGTCATCGTCGTCAGCGGACCGATGATCTCGTGGACGTCGCCGCCGGAGCAGAAGTTGTCGCCGGCGCCGCGCACCACGACGCACTTCACGTCGGACGCGTAGACGAGGTCGCGGAACAGGTCGCGCAGTTCGGCGTAAGAGTCGAACGTCAGCGGATTCTTCCGCTCGGGGCGATCGAGCGTCACGGTGCCGATCCGGCCGTCGTCGCCGACGTCCCAGCGGAAGTGGATGGTCTTGCGCGACGCCAACCGCGTGCGGTGATGGCTCATGGCAGTCATGCGGTGTCCTTCGCGGTCGAGGCGGTCACATGGACCGCATCTTTCAGCTTGCCGAGCAGCTTGTACAACTGGTCCTGGTCGCGCTCGCCCCATTCGGCGAACAGTTCGGCGATCCATCGCTCGTGCACCGCGGCCATCTGGCGGAAGGCCTTCTTGCCGCGCGGGGTCAGCCTGACGCGCCATGCGCGTCGATCGTTGTCGACGCCGGTGCGCTCGACCCAGCCGTCCGACTCGAGCTGGTCGGTGAGGCCGGTGATGTTGCCGCCGGTCACCATCAGCCGTTTCGACAGCTCGCCCATCTTCAGCCCGTCCGGATGCCGGTCGAGCTGCGCGACCAGATCGAAGCGGGGCAGCGTGCAGTCGAAATCGCCGCGCAGTCGGCTCCGCACTCGCGTCTCGATCAGGTTGCTGCAGGTCAGCAGGCGCAGCCACAGCTTCAGCGCGCGATGGTCGCCGTCGTCGACGCGCGACTCGTGATCGAGGGATCGTGTCGGCAGCGGAGTCGCGACGGCCTCCGGCTTCGGTAGGTGTGGCGTGGGGAGTGTCGCGGTCACGGGGAATGCCAAAAATGGTTGAGGCCTCAAATTATGAGGTTGCAAGCAGATTGTCAAACCGCGTTTGCAGGGCGTTCGCGTCGCGGCGGCCGCAAAAACAAAAAGGGCGCCGAAGCGCCCTTTTTGCGGAGACGTAGTACTTAGAACGAGTGACGAATACCGAACTGATACGAGTACGGGCTCACGTTCTGGTTGATCGCGACACCGCTGGCCGCAACGCGTGCAGCGTTGGAACCGGCGAGAGCCGCCTGCGAACCGTACAGGTTGCCTGCGGCGTACAGACCCGCGTTCGATGCGTCGGCGATGCCGCCGAAGCCCTGGTACGCGTTACCGGCCGAACCGTTCTTCATGTTGAAGCGCGAGTAGCCTGCGTACAGGATCGTGCGCTTCGACAGCGAGTAACGCAGACCCAGACCGAAGTTGTTGACGCGCGGGTTGCCCAGGTCGACACCAGCGACGTTCGACTGGCTCTTGTCCTTCAGGTGACCGTACTGGGCCAAGAACGTCCACGCGCCGAACGGAACGGTCACGCCGACGTTGAAAACATTTTCCTTCAGCTTGACTGTGCTACCGAATGCAACGGCGCCGTTCGAATTGTCGTTCTTGGTCTGGTAGTAGATCGCGTGCAGTTTGACGATGCCGAAGTCGTAGGTCGCAGCGGCGTCAGCCGAACGAACGCGATACGAGTCGAGATTCGACCTGATCTGTTCGTAACCGGCGCCGACGAACAACGGGCCGTTCGCGTAAGTGATGCCGCCTTCGTAGCGGTCGTTGCCGCGTTTGGCCTGACCGGTCGCCGACGGCGCGGTGATGTTGGTCGTCGACTCGCCGAACTGATAGGCACCCGAGATCACGACGCCGCCCAGGAACTTCGGCGAGTCGTAATAGACGGCGTTGTCGTTGCGGATGGTCAGGTTGTTGTACAGGTTGCTGGTCTGCGCGACGAAACCGGCGCCGAACGGATCGGCCGTGGCTTGCACCAGGAAGATCGGGTTGTAGCCGCGGCCGAACTTGACTTCACCGAAAGGGCCGGCGAGGCCGACCTGTGCGATGCGGCCGAACAGACGGCTGCCGCTGCCGCTGTGGTTCTGCGTGCTCGAACCACCGAAGCCGGCCGATGCCCCACCACCGACGCTGCCTTGCGGCGAGCCGTTGTCGGTGATGTCGATCCCCTGTTCGAAGATGAAGTTGGCCTTCAGACCACCACCGAGGTCTTCGCTACCGCGAATACCCCAGCGCGAACCGGATTCGCCACCGCTATCGATCGACTTGAGCGTACCGATGTTCGTGTGGTCGAAGCGCAAATCGCCGTCAGCAATACCGTAGAGCGTCACGCTCGTTTGCGCGTGTGCCGTGCCAGCAAAGGCGCCGAGTACGGCGGCTGCCATGACGAGTTTTTTCATTCCATTCTCTCCAAAAGTTTATCGTGCTGAGGCATCGCGCCGCCTCTTATGTCTTGCCGAAAACTCTTACCTGGGACAAACACCATCGGATAAGAAGTCCTGACGGATTTCATCAAACTTCCATGCTTGGCGCAAACTTATGGACGTCCACTTTGGCGATTCCTCGGCGTTTGTCGCCTTTGTGCAACATTCGTGGTCGGGATTCGACGGAATGGCCTTCGTTTGCCGGAACGACCTCCGGCATCCATCAATTGTCAAGGACGCATATGACTCAGGCGGCAGATCGATTCATCGGCGGGTTCGACCGCCTGCTCAGGGCGGTCTTCGTCCCGCCGCTGGCAGCGCGCGACATGCCGCGCGCTCAGGGGCCGCAGGATCCGCTGGCGGCGGGCGAGAAGCGCCGCTCGGCGGGTCTGATGCGCGTCAAGCACGTCGGCGAGGTCTGCGCGCAGGGCCTGTATTCCGGCCAGGCCGCGGCCACCGACAACGAAGCGTTGCGCGCGTCGCTGCTCGAGTCGGGGCGGGAGGAGGGGGATCACCTCGCTTGGACCGCCGAGCGGCTGCGCGAACTGGGCTCGCGACCGAGCCTGCTGAATCCGGTCTGGTACGCCAGTTCGTTCGCGATGGGCTGGCTGGCCGGCAAGGCCGGCGATGCCGTCAGCCTCGGGTTCGTGGTCGAGACGGAGAAGCAGGTCGAGGAACACTTGGCGACGCACCTGGACACGTTGCCGGCCAACGATCGTGCGTCCCGCGCCATCGTCGATGCGATGCGCGCCGACGAGATTCGCCACGGCGAGAAGGCGGTCGAGGCCGGCGCGGCGACGTTGCCGCCGGTGATCGGCTCGCTGATGCGCGGCGCGGCGAAGGTGATGACGACGACGGCCTATTGGATCTAGCGGTCCGTCTCAGGCTTCGCCGATCTCGAAGCTGTGGGTGAGCACCGCCGTCTTCTCCAGCATCACCGATGCCGAGCAGAGCTTCTCGTGCGACAGCTTGATGGCGCGGTCGACGACTTCGGGTTTCAGGGCGTGTCCGACGACGGTGAAATGGAAGTGGATCGCCGTGAAGACCTTCGGATCGGTCGTCGCGCGTTCGGCCTTCATCGCCACGTCGCAACGCACGACCGCATGCCGTCCACGCCGCAGGATCATCACGACGTCGTAGGCCGTGCAGCCGCCGGTCCCGACCAGCACGACTTCCATCGGACGCGGCGCGAGATTGCGTCCACCGATGGAGCCGCCGCCTTCCGACGGCGCGCCGTCCATCGCCACGATGTGGCCGCTCCCGGTGCGGCCGATGAAGCCCATCTCGCTGCCGCTTTCGTCCAGGGCCGTTCCGGTCCAGCTGACTGTCGCTTCCATGATTTCTCCCGTGATCGGCCGCCACTATAAAGGGGGGCTCCGGCAGTGAGCCGACCCCGGAGTTTGGTTCGGCAGAACTCTTGTTGTGACGCAACAAAAACATCTTGCACTGCATCAAAGAAGGGTCTACAATCGGACCCATGGAAGCAGCAAGTGGCTTTCGACCGCGTCTCCTCCACCCTCCTCCATAGGTGGATTAGCCCGAGCCTCATCGCTCGGGCTTTTTTTTTGCCCGGTCGTCCGCGTTGACGAAATACCGAAAAGTCCTATATAGTCGCGGGCTTTTCACCGCACCCACAAGGTCGAGTCCGCCATCCGAGCGGTCAGTGGCTGCGCTCACAACGCCGATCCCGATCGGCAACTATCCGGAATTACTCATGAAAACCTTTTCTGCCAAGCCCGCCGAGGTGGTGCATGACTGGTTTGTGATCGACGCAACCGACAAGGTTCTCGGGCGTGTGGCCAGTGAAGTCGCACACCGTCTGCGTGGTAAGCACAAGCCAGAATTCACCCCCCACGTCGACGTCGGCGATTTCATCGTCATCGTCAACGCGGCCAAGCTCCGTGTCACCGGCGCCAAAGCCAGCGACAAGAAGTACTACCGCCACTCGGGTTATCCCGGCGGCATCTACGAGACCAACTTCGAGAAGATGCAGTCGCGCTTCCCGGGTCGTGCGCTCGAGAAGGCCGTCAAGGGCATGCTGCCCAAGGGTCCGCTCGGCTACGCGATGATCAAGAAGATGAAGGTCTACGCCGAAGCGACGCATCCGCACGCTGCGCAGCAACCGAAGCCCCTGGAGATCAAGGCATGATCGGCAACTACAACTACGGCACGGGACGTCGCAAGAGCTCGGTCGCCCGCGTCTTCATCAAGACCGGCAGCGGCACCATCGTCGTCAACGGCAAGCCGGTCGACGAGTACTTCGCCCGCGAAACCGGACGGATGATCGTCCGTCAGCCGCTCGAACTGACGAACCATTCCGCGACCTTCGACATCATGGTCAACGTCAGCGGCGGCGGCGAGTCGGGACAAGCCGGCGCGGTGCGTCACGGCATCACGCGCGCACTGATGGACTACGACGAGACGTTGAAGCCGACGCTGTCGAAGGCCGGTCTGGTCACACGCGATGCACGCGAAGTCGAGCGCAAGAAGGTCGGCCTCCACAAGGCGCGACGTCGGAAACAGTTCTCGAAGCGCTGATGGCGTAACCACACCATGCTCGTTCACGCGAGCATCGAGCAAAGGGCCGCTGCAGCGGCCCTTTGCTTTTGGCGTTGACGATGGCGAAAGCCGTCGACGCCGCGCACGTACAATCTGCGTCCGCTTTCGGGCGCCGGAGGAAGCAATGATCAAGGTCGGTATCGTCGGAGGGACCGGATATACCGGCGTCGAGTTGCTGCGCATCCTCGCGCAGCATCCGGAGGCCGAACTCGCGATGATCACGTCGCGCAAGGAAGCCGGTACGTCGGTCGCCGACATGTATCCGTCGCTGCGCGGCTTCGTGGATCTGCCGTTCACCGACACGGCGACCGCCGACCTGACGCGCTGCGACGTGGTGTTCTACGCGACTCCGCACGGTGTCGCGATGGCCGACGCGCCGAAGATGGTCGCCGCCGGCGTCAGGGTCATCGACCTCGCGGCCGACTTCCGGTTGCAGGATCCTGCCGTGTTCGAGCGCTGGTACAAGCTGTCGCACACCTGTCCCGACCTGCTCGCCGAGGCGGCCTACGGTCTGCCGGAACTCAACCGCGACATGATCGCGAAGGCGCGCATCGTCGCCAATCCCGGCTGCTATCCGACGACGATGCAGCTCGGCTTCGCACCATTGCTCAAGGGTGGTCTCGTCGATGCGTCCCACCTGATCGCCGACTGCAAGTCGGGCGTGTCCGGTGCCGGCCGCAAGGCCGAACTCGGCACTGCGTTCAGCGAGAGCAGCGACAACTTCAAGGCCTACGGCGTCACCGGTCATCGCCACCATCCGGAGACCGTGGAGCGGCTGCAGATGCTGAGCGACGAACCGGTCGGGCTGCTGTTCACGCCGCACCTCGTGCCGATGATCCGCGGCATGCATTCCACGCTGTACGCGCGGCTCAAGCCCGAAGCGATCGGAGTCGATGTGCAGGCGCTGTTCGAGGACGCGTATCTTCACGAACCTTTCGTCGACGTGCTGCCGCCGGGCGCGCATCCGGACACGCGCTCGACGCGGGCGTCGAACATGCTGCGGATCGCAGTCCATCGTCCCGACGGGCCGGACGGTGACACGGTCGTGCTGCTGGTCGTGCAGGACAACCTCGTCAAGGGCGCGTCCGGTCAGGCCGTGCAGTGCATGAATCTGATGTTCGGGCTGCCCGAAACGACCGGTCTGCGCCAGGTCCCCGTGCTGCCTTGATCGCACGCGGACGGGCTCGCTACGGACGCAAGTCGGCTGGCCGATGAAGTATCGCAAGCTGCGCCAAAGGCTGTCGGTCAGCGCGCCGCGGATGACGGTGCGCTCGCACGTACCGCCCGGCGTGACGATCGCGGTCGCGGCCATCGCCATTCTGCTGGCGATCGCAGCCGGCGTGGCGCTGGCGCGAACGTCGTTCGCGCGCGAGCTGCTCGGCGATCCCAGCCCGGAGCTCGGCCGGCTCGTCGACGAGAACCATGCGCTGCGCGGCGAGCGCGACCGGTTGCTCGAGGCGACCAACACCACGGACAGCCGCCGCGCGATCGAACACGCGACGATCAAGGAGCTCGGCGACCAGATCGCCCGCCTCGAAGGCGACAACGCGCGGCTGAAGGAAGACGTGGCGTTCTTCGAGGCAGCGACGGCCGACCGATCGCCGGGCGGCAAGGACGCCGGCGGCGTCGCGATCCGGCGTTTCCAGATCACGCAGGACAAGATCGCCCACACCGCGCGCTTTCGAATCCTGCTGACCCAGGACAGCAGGGCGCCGGCCGACTTCGTGGGCACACTGCAGCTCGCGGTCACCCTTCAGCAGAATGGCAAAGCTGTTAACATCGTTCTCCCCGAAAATGGCGGCGCGATCACACCGCAGCCCGGTATACCGGTCGATGCCGACGCGACGCCGGGCCCGGGGAAGTTCGCGGTGAAGTTCAAAACCTACAGGCGGATCGACGGCACGTTCGCGGTGCCTACCGATGCGACGCTGAAGTCGGTCCAGGTGCGGATCCTCGAGCGCGGCGCTGTTCGCGTCCAGCAGACCGTCGCGATCGACTGAAGGCCCGACGGCTCGAGTCTTGCGGAGAGCACGGATGTTCAGGAAGAAAGCAAACCCGAAGACCACGATCGACAGCCTGATCGGCGCGACCACGCGGCTGGAAGGCGACGTCGTCTTCCAGGGCGGCCTGCGAATCGACGGCTACGTCCGCGGCGATGTGATCGCCGGCGAAGGTTCGGCCGGCCTGCTGGTGATCGGCGAGAACGGTCGCGTCGACGGCAACATCGTCGCCGTCCATCTGATCGTCAGCGGGACCGTGCACGGTTCGGTCACGGTGTCGAACCTGGTGGAACTGCAGCCGAAGGCGAAGCTGAGTGGCGAACTGCGTTACAGGTCGGTCGAGGTTCATCCCGGCGCGATGGTCGAAGGAATTCTGTCCCACTTCGACGGCGACCTCGTGCGACCTGATCTGCGCATCGGCGGAGCGAGGGACACGGAAGCCGCGGCGTCGTCGCGGTCTTTCGCTTCGAGAAACCATACCGCCTCGCAATGAGCGTAAGCTCTTGAAGTCGCAATCGTCGGCCCGACCTGACTAATCCTGCGACGAAGCCCGAACCAAGGAACTGAGCCATGAATGCCGTCACCGAATCGATTTCCCTCGCGCCGTCGCCGCTCGTCTTCACGGACTCGGCTGCCATGAAGGTCAAGGACCTGATCGAGGAAGAGGGCAACCCCGACCTCAAGCTGCGCGTGTTTGTTCAGGGCGGCGGCTGTTCCGGTTTTCAGTACGGCTTCACGTTCGACGAGGTCACGAACGAGGACGACACCGCGATGGAGAAGAACGGGGTGACGCTGCTGATCGACTCGATGAGCTACCAGTATCTGGTCGGCGCCGAAATCGACTACAAGGATGACCTCGAAGGTGCGCAGTTCGTGATCAAGAATCCGAACGCGGCCTCGACCTGCGGCTGCGGCTCGTCGTTTTCGGCCTGACCGCCAGATCCAGTATGGAAAAAAGGCGCTTCGGCGCCTTTTTGACGTTCAACGAGGATGGATCGCGCCGAGGACGCGCAGCCCGCGTGCGCCGGTGACCGCGGGCAGGTTGCCCGGTTCTTTCGACAGGCAGCGCATCGCGAGCCAAGCGAACGCGAGCGCCTCGACGTGTTCGGGCGCGACGCCGCCCGCCGTCTCCTGCGAAGAAAGCAGGACGGCGGTCGACAGGCCGGCGTTCGAAAGGCGCGAGGCCAGTCGATTCAACAGGTCCGCGTTGTAGGCCCCGCCGCCGCAGACGATCAGCTCGTCGGGCGAACCGGCATGCGCCACGATCGCGTCGACGATGGTCGTCGCGGTCAGTGCGGACAGCGTCGCTTGCACATCCACCGCCGATAAGGATGCGAAGTCGCCGAGGCGTTCGTCGAGCCAGTCCATGTCGAAGCGGTCACGGCCCGTGCTCTTGGGCGGCGGCAGCGCGAACCATGGCTCGGACAGCAGTCGTTCGAGCAGCCCGCGCGAGGCCATGCCGCCCGCCGCCCAGCGACCGTCCGCATCGAAGGTTTCCTGACGATGCCTGGCGGTCCACCCGTCGAGCAGCACGTTGCCGGGTCCGCAGTCCCAGCCGCGCACCTGCGCTGCGGGCGCGATCGGCAGGTCCGTGACGTTCGCCATCCCGCCGAGGTTCAGTACGACACGGTGCCGATCGGCGCTGCGGTAGATCGCGTCGTGGAATGCGGGCACCAGCGGCGCGCCCTGGCCGCCCGCCGCGACGTCGCGGCTGCGGAAGTCGGCGACGACCGCGATGCCGCACACCTCCGCGAGACGCGCGGGAGCGTTCAGCTGCAACGTGTAGCCGAGTTCCGGACGATGGCGCACCGTCTGGCCGTGGGCGCCGATGGCCGTCACGCGGACGGGCTCGACGCCTGCGCGTTCGCAGACCCTGGCGACCAGCGAGGCGTGGAAGTCGACCATCCGGTTGGCCGCGAGCGCGGCGCGATGCAGTTCATCGGCGCCGGTGCGCTGTAGCGCGAGCAGTTCGCCGCGCAGCGCTTCGTCGAACGGCGAGGAGGCGGTCGCGACGATGCGCGGGCGGTGTGTCTCGTCGAATTCCGCGAGCACGACGTCGGCACCATCGAGGCTGGTGCCCGACATGATGCCGATGAAGAGGTCAGCCATGATCGGGCGCGAAAGCGCCCCAGGATCGCGTGCGGATCAGCTGCCGGCGTCGACCGCCCGGGCGCCACGCGGCGACGCCGTGGCGACCTCGATCGCGCCTTCGCTCGCGCGCAGCAGGGCGATCTGGCGATCGAAGCTGGTGGCGACCGTCTTGAACGCGGCCTGCTCGGTGCGGGAGATCGGCGGCGCTTCGGGCAGGACGGCCGTCAACGGGTCGGTCGCGCGGTCGGCGATGCGAAACTCGTAGTGCAGATGCGGCCCGGTCGCCCAGCCGGTCATGCCGACGTAGCCGATCAGAGTGCCCTGTTCGATGTGCTGACCGCGCTTGAGGCCCGCTGCGAAGCGAGACAGGTGCCCGTACAGCGTCGAATACACGCCCTGATGCTTGATGATCACGACGTTGCCGTAGCCGTTCTGGACGCCGGAGAAGTCCACGGTGCCGTCGGCGGTCGTGCGGACCGGCGTGCCGATCGGCGCCGCGTAGTCGACACCGGTGTGCTGCCGCCAGACATTCGCGATGGGGTGCAGCCGCCCGCCGAAGCCCGAGCTGATCCGCGTGAACTCGAGCGGCGTGCGCAGGAAGGCGCGGTGCAGGCTGCGGCCGTCGAAGCCGTAGTAGTGACCGGCGATAGCCGCGTCCGTAGTGGCCGGCCCGCCGTACCACATCGCCGAATGCGGCTTGCCGCCGTTGACGAACTCGACCGCGAGGATGCGGCCCGCGCGGACGAATTCGCCGCCCTGGTAGTAGCTTTCGTAGACGACGCGGAAGCGGTCGCCGCGGCGCAGGTCACGATAGAAGTCGATGTCGCCGGAGAAGATCTCGGCGATCTGCGTCGCGATTCCGTCGGGTAGACCCGCGTCGTCGGTCGCCGCGAACAACGACGACCTTATCTCTCCGGAGCGCAGTTCGACGTGGCGCTCGTTTACGAGCCCGACATCGTGGGCGACCAGCGTCTCGCCCTGGCGTTCGACCACCAGCGAGTGTCCGCTCTGCGCGGCCGAGACGTCCCTGCCTTCGGTGGTGCTGTACGCATAACGGAGCCACTGCAACTCGCCTTCGCCGTCGGTGTGCGCCTGGATCAGGCGGCCGGGCTTGAGTTGCTGCAGGCTGCGCGTCGCGGGTGCCGTGCGCAGGAAGCGCTCGGCATCGGCGTCGGAGATACCGAGGCGCGTCATCAGCGCGCCGAGCGTGTCGCCGCGGCGGATACGCTCCTCGCTGACGAACACGTCGTTGCGATCGGCCAGTGCCTCGCGCTGGACATGCGTGTCCGGTGCGGCGAGATCCTCGACGACGCGTCGACTCGATGGCAGCGGCACGTCGTCGGCGACCGCGAACGCCGCGACCGCGCCGCCGAACGAGACGACCGAGGCGACAGCCAGGAATGCGAGTCGATGGCGTCGGAAGAGCGACGCCCCGAGCGTATCGGGCTGGGAACCGGCGGGGTATGAGAGTAGAGCGGGGGGTCGTGCTTCGTGCGGCGACGAATTCTGGGAGTCGGCTTGGAATGCGGAGTCGGCCATCGGTCGGAGCGAAACTTGTGCGTTTCGTCTGAGGTCGGTTACGGCTTCACGAGCCGACAGGTTCGGTGTTACGCCTATAGCGAAACACGCGAGCGAGGTTTGGTTCCAGAGCGGCGGAGTCTAGCACGACGACGATCCGCGACGAACCTGAAATTCGTGACGTTGCGATGACCGGGCGGGATCCGGTCGCGCGACCGTCCGTTCGGGGCGGCACGCTAGAATCGCGCCTTTTCCCGCCTTCCTCCGAGCCGCCACGTGCCCGTAACACCCACCTCGACCTGCGCAGTGGCCCCGCCGGACATCGACGTGTCCGATGCGATGGCGATCACGAAGCGCGGGGCCGACGAGTTGATCGTCGAGTCCGAGTTCGCCGCGAAGCTCGCGCGGTCGGCCCGCACCGGCATCCCGCTACGGATCAAGCTCGGGATGGATCCGACTGCGCCGGACCTGCATCTGGGCCACACGGTGGTGCTCAACAAGCTGCGCCAGTTGCAGGACCTCGGCCATACGGTGATCTTCCTGATCGGCGACTTCACGTCGATGATCGGCGACCCGTCCGGCCGCAACGCGACGCGACCACCGCTGACGCGTGCGCAGATCGAGCAGAACGCGACGACCTATTTCGCGCAGGCCGGCTTGGTCCTCGACCCGAGCCGGACCGAGACCCGCTACAACAGCGAGTGGAGCGATCCGCTCGGCGCCCGCGGGATGATCGAGCTGTCGGCGCGCTACACGGTCGCGCGCATCCTCGAGCGCGAGGACTTCACGAAGCGCCTGAAGAGCGGCACGCCGATCTCTGTCCACGAGCTGCTCTATCCGCTGATGCAGGGCTACGATTCGGTCGCGCTGAAGAGCGATCTCGAGCTCGGCGGCACCGACCAGAAGTTCAATCTGCTGGTCGGTCGCGAATTGCAGCGCGACTACGGCCAGGAGCCGCAGTGCATCCTCACCATGCCGCTGCTCGAGGGCCTCGATGGCGTCGAGAAGATGTCGAAGTCGAAAGGCAACTACATCGCGCTGACCGACCGGCCGAACGACATGTTCGGCAAGCTGATGTCGATCTCCGACGTCCTGATGTGGCGCTGGTTCGAACTGCTGTCGTTCCGAGCGCCGGCCGAGGTCGCCGCGCTGCGGGCCGAAACCGAAGCGGGCCGCAACCCGCGCGATGCGAAGGTCGCGCTCGCGCAGGAGATCGTCACGCGCTTCCACGACGCGCGTGCGGCCGACGATGCGCTGGTCGACTTCGAGCACAGGGCGCGTGGTGGCGTGCCCGACGAGATTGCGGCGGTCGCCATCGCCGGTGCGCCGTTGGGCATCGCGCAACTGCTGAAGCAGGCCGGGCTCGCGCCGTCGACGTCCGAGGCGCTCCGCAACGTGGAGCAGGGCGGCGTGAAGATCGACGGCGCCGTGACATCGGACAAGGCGCTAAAGCTGGCGCGCGGCGTCTACGTGGTGCAGGTCGGCAAGCGGCGCTTCGCGCGCGTGACGTTGTCGTGAAGGACGCACGTTGATCCGGATCGAGGGCCTCGACCATCTGGTGCTGACCGTCGCCGACATCGCGCAGACGCTGTCGTTCTATTCGCGGGTGCTCGGCATGACGCCGCAGCGCTTCGTCAGCGGCGGCGTCGAACGTCATGCGCTCGCGTTCGGTGCGCAGAAGTTCAACCTGCATCAGGTCGACCGCGTCGTCGACCCGAACGTGCGGCACGCGAAGCCCGGCTCGGCCGACCTGTGCCTGCTGACCGAGACGCCGATCGCGGAGGTCGCCGCTTACCTCGCGGCCTGTGACGTCGACGTGATTCTCGGACCGGTCCGACGGACCGGCGCCGTGCATCCGTTGATCTCGGTCTATTTCTACGACCCCGACGAGAACCTCGTCGAGGTGTCGAATGCCCTGAGGAACTGAAAAGGACCGACGATGAATCTGTGGAGTGACTCTTTCGAGGACGGCGGCGCGATTCCGTCCGTCCACGCGTTCTGCAAGCCGGACGCGGCGACCCATGCCACGCTGTCCGACAATCGCAATCCGCATCTGGCATGGGGCGGTGTGCCCGACGGGACGCGGTCGTTCGCGCTGATCGTCCACGACTACGACGTTCCCAGCAAGCCCGACGACGTCAACCAGGAGGGCCGAACAGTTCCTGCCGACCTGCCGCGTGTCGAGTTCATCCACTGGGTGCTGTTCGACCTGCCGGGCACCCTGCGCGCGATCGATGCGGGTTCGTTCTCGCGCACGGTGACGCCGCGCGGCAAGCACGGTCCGATGATCATGCACAGCTCCGTGGAAGGTGCGTTGCACGGGTTGAACGGCTACACCGAGTGGTTCGCCGGCGATCCCGAGATGGGTGGCGACTACTACGGCTACGACGGCCCGTGCCCGCCGTGGAACGACAGCCTCGTCCATCACTACGTGTTCACGCTTTACGCGCTGTCGGTCGATCGGCTGCCGGTGACCGGCCGCGTGACCGCGGACGCGGTGCGCGCGCAGATGGCCGGCACCGTCCTCGGCGAAGCGACGATGACCGGCCTCTACGCGCTGAATCCCGCGGTCGAGGTCCACGCGTCCGCAGGAGACAGCGCCGCGACATCGTGATCGACCTGATCATCGTTCGTCACGGCGAGACCGACTGGAATCGCATCCGTCGCCTGCAGGGGCATACCGACATCGCACTGAACGCGACCGGCATCGAGCAGGCGATCCGCCTGGAGGCCGCGCTCGCCGGGGAGCCGATCGCCGCACTTCATTCGAGCGACCTCGGGCGCGCGCTCGCGACGGCCATGCCGGTCGCTACGGCGCTCGGTCTGCCGATCGTCGAGGACGCGCTGTTGCGCGAGCGGAACTACGGAATCTTCGAGGGCCGGACGTTCCCTGAAATCCTGGAGCGGTTCCCCGTCGAAGCCGAACACCTGCGTCTGCGCGACGCGAGCTACACGATCCCCGGCGGCGAGAGCCAGGAGAAATTCTTCCGTCGCGTCGTCGACGCCGTGTCGCGGATCGCGACGGATGAAGAGCGCGTCGCGGCGGCGAGCGACGTCGCGACCAAGGTGCTGATCGTCACGCACGGTGGCGTGCTCGACATGCTGTATCGCGCCGCGTTCGACCTCGCGCTGGACGCGCAGCGCGTCTGCGAGATCCCGAACGGGGTCATCAATCGGCTGACGTATGACCGCGGCCGGTTCGCTGTCGTCGCCTGGGCCGAAGAGACTTATCCGACAGCGACCGGCGCCTCGGGCCCGGGCGCCGCATCCGGATCGACGAACACGGTCGCGTAGCTCGGATACACGGAGCAGTACATGCAGGTCAGCAGCAGGATCGCGAGCGGCGCTGCGACGATCGCCGCGACGTTGCCGACGCCGACCACCGTCGTCACGATCGCGAGGCCGATGGACGCCAGGATCCAGATGGCCAGCCATGCGACGCCGTAGACGACGAACGCGCCGCGGTTGCGCCACACCGCGACGAGGCTGAAGAACATCGCTTTGCCCGGCGGCAATTCGTGCCACGCGACCAGCATCGGCGCGTACCACATCAGCAGCGCGATCGGCAGATAGGCCAACCCCTGCGCGAGTCGCTGGAACGCCATCCGGGTCAATGCCTTCTGCTCGGCCTCGGTCGGTACGTCGCTGGCGGAAGCGCTTTTGTCGACCGGCGCAGACGTAACGGGCGTCGGCGGATCGCCGCTACCGGTGGCCCGCGCCGGAACCGTCGCCGTGGTCGCAGCGCCATCGCCTGGCGGATCGGGGCGAAACGCATCGGTTCCGGTCGTCAGCAGCAGGATGCAGACCAGCGCCAGCATCTGCACCGCGCCTAGCGTCAGCAGTCGCAGCACCGTGCGACGTCCGGCGCGCAGCGGCGCGAACAGCATCAGCGGCTGGATGGCGAGCCCGCTGTCAGCCACCCGGCAGGCCTGCAGGAAGCCGACCGTCAATGCCGGCGTCAGCATCGCGACAAGCAGGCTGCCGAGCATCGTGACCACGCTGACCGAGACGAACGGCAGCACCGCGCCGATCGCTTGCGCGATCCAGCCGATGATCGCGCTGGCGGACAGCAGCACCAGCCAGTAGAAGAAGAACAGCGCCGCGAAGCTGAACGGCTGCTTGCGGAACAGTCGCCAGCCGGCCGTGACCCAGCGCCAGCCCGACACCGCATCGAGTTTGAGAGCCTGCATGCGTCAGAGCCTCGCCGCTTCGTCGCGACGCATCCGTAGCAGACGTTCGAAGTGCGTCGGGTCGTGCGGCGTAAGCAGTTGGGCGGGACGGGGTCGATGCAGGTCTTCGAGGCGTGATAACCAGAAGCGCAGCGCGGCTGCACGCAGCACCTGCGGCAACGCGTCGTGTTCGGCGACGTTCAAGGGTCTTTCCTTTTGGTAGGCATCGAGGAAGGCGTCGAGGCGTGGCGCATCGATCGCGCCGCTCGCCAGTTCGACGCACCAGTCGTTGATGCAGGTCGCGATGTCGAGCAGCCAGACGTCGTTCCCGGCGAAATAGAAGTCGATCACGCCGCCGAGCTTCGGCCCGTCGGCGGTCTCGACGAACAGCGCATTGTCGCGGAACAGGTCGGCGTGTATGGGTCCGTGCGGCAACGCAACGGTCACGCGCGCCCAGTCGCTCGCCTGCAAGGCGATCTCGTCGTCGAGCAGGCTTCGCTGATCCGCGTCGAGAAAGTCGCGTACGTTGCGCGCCGTCGCAACCCACCAGTCGATGCCGCGGGGGTTGGTCTGCGAGGCGTCGAAGTGCGTGCCTGCCTCGTGCATCCGGGCCAGCGCGGTGCCGAGCTCGGCGCAGTGGGCCGGCGTCGGCGCGAGGGCCGACGCGCCTTCCAGTCGCGTCACTAGCGCGGCCGGCTTGCCGGCCAGCATCGAGAACAGTGCGCCGTCGCGTGCCGGCATCGGCGCCGGACACGGTGTGCCGCTCGCGGCGAGATGACGCATCAGCGACAGGTAGTACGGCAGCTGATCGGCGCCGAGACGTTCGAACAGCGTCAGCACGAAGCGTCGGTCGCGATCGGCGTCGCGCGTCGTGACGAAGTAGTTGGTGTTCTCGATGCCCGACGCGATGCCGCGACACGCGACGAGCGTACCCACCGCGTGGCACGCGAGCCATTCGATCAGCGCGTCGTCGTCGAGCGCCGTGTAGACCGCCATGGCGCCGCGTCAGCGAACGGCGCCGGTCGCCGAACGATCGTTACTCAAAACTCGAACAGGGTCCACTGCGGCGCCTTGACGCCGCCGTTGATCTCGCCGGCGGGGATCATCGTGCCCTTGCCGTCAGGGTCGACCAGTACGTAAGGCTTGCCGATCCGCGGCGTGACGCGGATCGCGTAGACCTTGCCGCCTTTGGTTCGGAATTCCTCGACCTTGGTCTCGCCGTCCTGGCGGATCGTGACCTGCGGACCTTCGTCGTCGTCGGGCGTCGGGACGTTGGACATCTTCGGCGGCGGCGGAATGTCCGGCAGCGGCTCCAGACCCTTCGAGGCGCCCTGCGCGAACGCGGCGCCGTGGCCGACTGCCCAGACCAGCGTGGCGACGACGACCCAGCGTGACGTACGGGATGTGAAGACGTTCATGATCATCACCTCACAGATAGAGCATCTGCTCGAACTCGGACGACGTCGGCGAGATGCTACGTCGTTCGTAGAACGCGAAGATCGTGTCGACCACCGATTGCGCGTCGTCGACGACCGTCATCAGGTCGAGGTCGTCGGGCCGGACCAGGCCCCGCGTGACCAGTTGGTCGCGGAACCACTCGAGCAGCCCCGACCAGAACGCTGAGCCGACCAGCACGATCGGCATCACGCGTGTCTTGCCGGTCTGGATCAGTGTCAGCGCCTCGCTCAGTTCGTCGAGCGTGCCGAAGCCGCCCGGCATCACGACGTAGGCCGACGCGTATTTCACGAACGCGACCTTGCGCGAGAAGAAATGGCGAAAGCGCAGCGTCACGTCCTGGTACTCGTTGCCCTTCTGTTCGTGGGGCAACTCGATATTCAGGCCGACCGACGGCGCCTTGCCTTCGAACGCACCCTTGTTGGCCGCTTCCATCAGGCCGGGGCCGCCGCCCGAAATCACCGCGAAGCCGGAGTCGGCCAGCATGCGGCCGATCTGTTCGGTCAGGTCGTACTCGGGCGTACCCGCCGGGATGCGTGCGGATCCGAAGATGCTGACCGCGGGCCGGATGTCGGCGAGGCGTTCGGCCGCCTCGATGAACTCTGACATAATTCCCAGCACGTGCCACGACTCGCGGGCCTTCGTCGCTGGCGCTTTCCCGGTCGCAAATTCGTTCCGCTTGCCGCGGTTCCACGTGCCCCGTCGCGTCCCATCGAGTTCGCGCAGGGTGGGCACGAATTTCGGATCTTTCATATGGATTTGCTGTTGTTGGTGGACGGCTCGAGTTACCTGTACCGCGCCTTCCACGCTCTACCCGACCTGCGCAACAAGGCAGGCGAGCCGACGGGCGCGATCTACGGCATGGTGTCCATGCTGCGCCGCTTGAGGCAGGATGTCTCGGCACAGTATAGCGCCGTGATTTTCGACGCTCCCGGCAAGACCTTCCGCGACGACTGGTATCCCGACTACAAGGCCACGCGGTCGGCGATGCCCGACGACCTGGTGCGCCAGATCGTGCCGATCCACGCGGTCGTCGCCGCGCTCGGATGGCCGATCCTGATGATCGACGGCATCGAGGCCGACGATGTCATCGGCACGCTGGCAAAGCGCGCCACCGCGAACGGGCTGCGCACGCTGGTCTCCACCGGCGACAAGGATCTCGCCCAGCTCGTCGACGGGCACGTCACGCTGATCAACACGATGAACCGCGTGCCGACCCCGGGGCCGGCATCGGGATGGCACGGCGCCGGCGAGGTGCTGGATATCGAAGGCGTCGAGGCCAAGTTCGGCGTCGCGCCGGACCGCATCGTCGACTATCTGACACTGGTCGGCGACACCGTCGACAACGTCCCCGGCGTCGACAAGGTCGGCCCGAAGACCGCAGCCAAGTGGCTCGCGCAGTACGGCTCGCTCGACGAGGTCGTCGCGCACGCGGCCGACATCAAGGGCGCCGTCGGCGAGAACCTGCGCCGCGCGCTCGACTGGCTGCCGATGGGCCGCAAGCTGGTCACCGTCAAGACCGACTGCCCGCTCGACGAAGTGCCCGACATCTCGACGACGCTGGTGCCGAAGGACGAGGACCGCAACGCGCTGCTCGAGCTGTTCGACCGCTACGGTTTCAAGACCTGGCTGAAGGAGGTCGCGCAGGAGGACGCGGCGGTCGATGCGGCCGGCGAGACCGGTGCCGAGCGCGCGAGCGGCGTCGTCGACGAGACCTTGCCGGCCGTGAAGCCGGGCGCGGACATCGAGCGCATCTACGAGACCATCATCACGCCCGAGTCGCTGGACGCGTGGATCGCGCGGATAGCCGCAGCCGAGCTCACCGCCTTCGATACCGAGACCACGTCGCTCGACCCGCTGCGCGCGAAGCTGGTCGGCATGTCGTTCTCGATCGAGCCGGGCCACGCCGGCTATCTGCCGCTGGCGCATCGATCGATGGACGCGACCGCGCCGCAGCAACTGCCGTTCGACGAGACGCTCGCGAAGCTGCGTCCATGGCTCGAGGACGCGGCGAAGAAGAAGGTCGGCCAGAACCTGAAGTACGACACGCACGTGCTCGCCAATCACGGCATCGCGCTGCGTGGTGTCGAACACGACACGCTGCTGCAGTCCTACGTCTACGAATCCCATCGCAACCACGGCCTCGAGGATCTCGCGCGGCGTCATCTGGGCGTCGAGGATCTCGTGTCCTACGAGGACATCTGCGGCAAGGGCGCGAAGCAGATCGGCTTCGACGAGGTCGCGATCGACGTCGCGACGAAGTACGGCGCCGAGGACGCGGATCTGACGCTGCGCGTCCATCGCGCGCTGTATCCGTCGATCGCGCGCAGCCCGTCGCTCGACAGCGTCTACCGGACCATCGAGATGCCCACATCGGCGGTGCTGCAGAAGGTCGAGCGCAATGGCGTCCTGATCGATGCGGACCTGCTGAATCGCCAGGGCGCCGAGCTCGGCGCGAAGATGGCCGAGCTGGAAACGAAGGCCTTCGAGCTCGCCGGCCAGCCGTTCAATCTCGGTTCGCCCAAGCAGATCGGCGAGCTGCTGTTCGACAAGCTGAAGCTGCCTGTCGCGCGCCGCACGGCCAGCGGTGCGCCGTCGACCGACGAGGACGTGCTCGCGAAGCTCGCCAACGACTATCCGCTGCCGAAGGTGCTGCTCGATCATCGCGCGCTGTCGAAGCTCAAGAGCACCTACACCGACAAGCTGCCGAAGATGGTCAACCCGGCCACCGGCCGCGTCCACACCAACTACGCGCAGGCGGTCGCCGTGACAGGACGCCTCGCGTCGAACGATCCGAACCTGCAGAACATCCCGGTCCGCACGGCCGAGGGACGCCGCATCCGCGAAGCCTTCATCGCGCCCACAGGCTCGACCATCGTGTCGTCGGACTACTCGCAGATCGAGCTGCGGATCATGGCGCACATCTCCGGCGACGAAGCACTGATCGACGCGTTCGCGAAGAACGAGGACGTCCATCGACGGACGGCGGCCGAAGTCTTCAACACGACGCCCGACGAGGTCACCAGCGAGCAGCGGCGTTACGCGAAGGTCATCAACTTCGGGCTGATCTACGGGATGGGCGTATTCGGTCTCGCGAGCAACCTCGGCATCGAGCGCGACGCGGCGAAGCTCTACATCGACCGCTACTTCATGCGCTATCCGGGCGTCGCCGCCTACATGCAGGAGACGCGCGAGTCGGCCAAGGCGAAGGGTTACGTCGAGACCGTATTCGGGCGACGGCTATGGCTGTCCGAGATCAACAGCCCGAACGGTCCGCGCCGCGCCGGTGCCGAGCGTGCGGCCATCAACGCGCCGATGCAGGGCACGGCCGCCGACCTGATCAAGCTGTCGATGATCGCCGTGCAGGACTGGCTCGAGCGCGACGGCCTCGCGACGCGGATGGTGATGCAGGTCCACGACGAACTGGTGCTCGAGGTGCCGGATGCGGAGTTGGCGATCGTTCGGGAACAGGTGCCGAAGCTGATGGCTTCGGTGGCGGACCTGAAGGTCCCGCTAGACGTCGAACTCGGCGCCGGCCCCAACTGGGACGAAGCACATTGAACGAGACTTCCGCATGACGACCTCCAGCTTCGAGCCGCCGTTCAACGCGCCGCAGGAGACGGCGGAACTGCTGCGGTCTCAGGGCTTCGCGGTCGTCGACGCCGCCGGCACCGCCGCGTTGCTGCATACGTCGCTCGACGACCTCGAGGCGTTGCGTGGTGCCTGGGACGATCTGTCGCCAGATCGCTATCTGAAGGACGGCGGCACCTACCGCCGGCGCCGGCACTCGTGTTTCGTCGTCGCCGGCGAGCGCGTCGAGCAGACCGCACACCGGATGCACTGGCAGCCGGTCGAGTACAACGCGCTGCACGGCGGGATGGAACGCTGGTTCGAGCCGATCGCCGCGGAAGTCATCGCGCGGCGTGCCTGGACGCAGCTGATCCAAGGCATCGCAGACATCTGCTCGCAAGTCCGGCCGGTACCGCAGTGGTCGGTCGAGGCGCACCAGTTCCGCATCGACACCGCGGCCGGCATCGGCCGACCGACGCCGGAAGGCGCGCATCGCGACGGCGTCGACTTCGTCGCAGTGCTGTTGATCGCGCGGCGCGGCGTCAAGGGAGGCGAGACGCGCGTCTTCGCTGCGGATGGAAGAGCCGGTCAGCGCTTCACGATGACGCAACCGTGGACCATGCTGCTGCTCGACGACGCACGGGTCGTCCACGAGACGACGCCGATCCAGCCGCTGATCGCGGACGAGGGCTCGGATGGCGTGCGCGATACGCTGGTCGTCACGCTGCGTGCAGACGGGTTCCAGCAGTAGATCCCGCGATGAGCCCCGCCATCGGTTTGGTCTTCAGTCCTTCATCCCCGGCGTATGGAATCCCGGCTTGCCCATCTGCTCGCGCTGTTGCGGCACGCGCCTGAGCCGCGAGATGTCGTATCCCTGTTCGTCGAGCTTGCCGAGCAGCTCCTGGTACTTCGCTTCGGTGATGTAGGGCGTGCGTGCGAAGATCCAGCCGTAGCTCTTGTCCGGATAGCCGAGCACCGTGTATTGGTACATCGGGTCGACGTACAGCGTGAGCTGGCTCACCGAGATCAGCCAGAACACCGGCACGCGCCAGTGGGCGTTGCCGGTGCCGGGCAACACGGTGTCGACGAACTCGCGGCGCGTCTCCGGGGCGTCGAATCCGCCCTTGCGGCCGATGTAGGCATCGTCGATCTTCCCGTCTTCGCGCAGTTTCCACTCCGACTGGCTGGCGACGTACCCCTTCTCCCCGAAGTAGGGAATGTTGGCGATGATGTACCAGCGACCCATGTACTTCGTCAGGTCGACGGTCGCGAGCTTGTTTTCCTGTGCCGCACGCGGATTCGGGTTCGTCGGCGTACCGGCGCAGGCGGCGAGCGACAGACAGACCGCAGCGAGCAGCACGAGCAGGGGGACCGGGCGATGGACAGATTGCATGAGGAATCCTGGAAGAGGAAGGAAGTGGTTAACCGAGCAGTCCGGCGATGCCGGCCAGCGCGCCGGTCACGATCAGCCACAACGGGTTGATCTTCGTGCGCAACGCGACCGCCACCGCGGCGATCACGACGA
>JBDTIS010000006.1:0-4016 GCA_039936235.1 Burkholderiaceae bacterium
AGGCTGTTCTCTGTCGCCGGCACGGACTGCCCGACACGCTGGAACTCGCCGAGCTGCCGTCGCCGGTACCCGGTCCGGGCCAGGTCCTGATCGCGGTCAAGGCGGCCGGGGTCAACTTCCCCGACACGCTGATCATCCAGAACAAGTACCAGTTCAAGCCGGCGCTGCCGTTCTCGCCGGGCGGTGAACTCGCCGGCACCATCACTGCCGTCGGCCCCGACGTGAAAGGCTACACCGTCGGTCAGGACGTGATCGCGTTCACCGGCTGGGGCGCGTTCGCCGAAGAGGTCGTCGCCGACGCGATCAAGGTCATTCCGATCCCGTCCGGCGTGCCGTTCGAGATCGCGGCCTCGTTCGTGATGACCTACGGGACCTCGTATCACGCGGTCAAGGATCGCGCGGCGCTGAAGGCCGGCGAGACGATGCTGGTGCTCGGCGCGGCAGGCGGCGTCGGACTCGCTGCGGTCGAGCTCGGCAAGGCGCTCGGGGCCCGCGTGATCGCGGCCGCGTCCAGCGACGAGAAGCTCGCGGTCTGCAAGGCGCACGGCGCCGACGACACGATCAACTACAGCACCGAAAACCTGCGCGAGCGCATCAAGGCACTCACCGACGGCAGGGGCGTCGATGTCGTCTACGACCCGGTCGGTGGTATCTATTCGGAACCCGCGCTGCGCAGCATGGCGTGGCGCGGCCGCTTCCTCGTCGTCGGCTTCGCGAACGGCGAGATTCCCAGCATCCCGCTGAACCTGACGCTGCTGAAGGGCTGCTCGATCGTCGGCGTGTTCTGGGGGGAGTACGTGCGTCGCGAGCCGAAGTCGAACGCGAAGGACCTGATGGAACTGGTCGGCATGATGAAGGCCTGCACGATCAAGCCGCTGGTTTCAGCGAAGTATTCGTTCGCGCAGGCGGCCGACGCATTGAACGCGGTGATGCAGCGGAAGGTCACGGGGAAGATCGTATTAACCCCTTAGTGCGAAGCACCTGACCTTGTCACCCCGGCGAAGGCAGGGACCTAATAGCGTTGTGATCGACATTGAGCCACGGCCTTCGCCAGGGTGACAAAGTCAAAGAGAGAAGCGAGCAAAAAAATATGGACTTCGACTACAGCCCCAAGGTGCAGGAACTGCGTGCGCGTCTGCTCGCATTCATGAACGAGCACGTCTATCCGGCCGAGCATCTGTTCCACGAAGAAATCGAGACGAACCGCGCGAACGGCAACGCGTGGATCCCGACGAAGCTGATCGAGGACCTCAAGCCCAAAGCCCGCGCGGCAGGCCTGTGGAACCTGTTCCTGCCGTTCTCGAAGCGCGTCCCCGAAGGCCTGACGAACCTCGAATATGCACCGCTTTGCGAGATCATGGGCCGCGTCCACTTCGCGCCCGAGATATTCAATTGCTCGGCGCCTGACACCGGCAACATGGAGACGCTCGAGCGCTATGCGTCCGAGGACATCAAGCGCCGGTGGCTCGATCCGTTGCTGCGCGGCGAAATCCGCTCGGCGTTCCTGATGACGGAGCCCGCGGTGGCGTCGTCGGACGCGACCAACATCCAGTGCTCGATGACGAAGGAAGGTGACGAATACGTCATCAACGGCCGCAAGTGGTGGTCGTCGGGCGCCGGCGATCCGCGTTGCGCGGTCTACATCGTGATGGGCAAGACCAACCCCGATGCCGGCCGTCACGAACAGCAGTCGATGATCGTCGTGCCGGCCGATGCGCCGGGTGTGACGGTGGTGCGACCGCTGTCGGTGTTCGGCTACGACGATGCGCCGCACGGCCACATGGAGGTCGTGCTCAAGGACGTGCGCGTGCCGGTCGGTAACGTGCTGCTCGGCGAAGGCCGCGGCTTCGAGATCGCGCAAGGTCGCCTCGGACCGGGCCGCATCCACCACTGCATGCGACTGATCGGTGTCGCCGAGCGCGCGCTCGAGCTGATGTGCAGGCGTTCGCTGGAGCGCACTGCATTCGGCAAGAAGATCGCCGAGCAGGGCATGACGCTCGAGAAGATCGCCGACGCGCGCTGCATGATCGACCAGGCGCGCTTCCTGACTTTGAATGCGGCCCACAAGATGGACACGGTCGGCAACAAGATCGCCAAGGCCGAGATCGCGATGATCAAGGTCGTCGCACCGCGGATGGCCTGCCAGGTCCTCGACTGGGCGATCCAGATCCACGGCGGCGGCGGCGTGTCGGGCGACTTCCCGCTCGCGATGATGTACGCGCATTCGCGGACGCTGCGGCTTGCGGATGGACCGGATGAAGTGCATCAGGTGGCCGTCGCGAAGCTCGAGCTCGCCAAGCACATGACGATTCCGAAGAGCAGGCATCAGTCGCTTGAAGAGATGCCGATCACGCGGGGGTGAACTTCGCGGGTTGGTGCCGGGGCGAGCGACCGTCTCTTGCCGCGCTCGCCCGTCCTCCCCCGTCGGGGGGAGGGACCTTGTCAGCTCACTTCAACCACCGATCCAGCACCGCATCGAACTCGCCGGTCGCCTTCGCGAGGTGCAGCCACTGGTCGACGAAGGCCTTGAATGCGAAGTCGTCGCGCGGCAGCAGGAAGGCCTTCTCGCTATACTGCAGCGGCTGCGCGAGCGGTACCTGACACAGGGTCGGCCGCAGCTTGTGCTGCAGCAGCGTCTCCGAGGCATCGGTGACCATCACGTCGGCGCGGCCGGCGACGATCTCGTCGAAGATCGTCACGTTGTCGGGATACACGCGGATCTGCGCCTGCTTGAAGTTCGCGCGCGCATAGCGTTCGTTGGTCCCGCCGGGATTCACCACCGCGCGGACCTCGGGCCTGTCGATCAGCGCCAGCGACGCGTACTTCGCGACGTCGGTGCAGCGTACGATCGGCGCCTTGCCGTCGACCATCGTCGTCGTGCTGAACGCGGCGCGCATCTGCCGATCGAGCGTGATCGAGATGCCGCCCATCGCGATGTCGCAGGCACCTCCGGTGAAGTCGTTCAGCAGTGTCGACCATGTCGTCTTCACGAAGCGCGGCTTGACCTTCAGTGCAGTCGCGAGCGACTGCGCGAGATCCACGTCTATCCCTTCGAACTGGCCGTCGGTGCGCAGGAAACCGAACGGCTTGTAGTCGCCGGTCAGACACACCCGCAACTCGCCGCTGTCGCGAACGCGGTCGAGCGCCGAGGTCGTCGATTGTCCGAGCGCCGAACCGGACGCAAGCGTTCCGATCAGCAGCAGCGCGTGGATCGTCTTCAGCAGACGCATGACAGCTCCTCCCGACAGTGGACAGGCCGCGATGATAAACGGTGCTCGACATTTCTCCAGGCAGTATTAAAGTGATATCACTTTGCAATCTCGTCTTGATACGCTCCGGAGGTCCGATGCACGCCCTCCTGCTTCGGACACCGCCGTGCCGACGCCACCGCCGATGATCGATTTGCCATATGGCTAGTCCGGACAAGAAGTCCTTCCTGCTGCGGGTCGATCCGATGCTGTGGACCGAGCTCGAACGACTAGCGGCGGCCGAACTGCGCAGCGTCAACGCCCAGGTCGAGTATCTGTTGCGCGAAGCGCTGGCGAAACGCGGGGTCTCGCCGAAGGGCAAGGCACCGGCGAAGCGGAAGGCGACACGTTAAGATTCGGGTCCGCGCGGTATCCCGCAGCCAAAGCGATCGACTGTCATGTACGTCTCTGAAATCACCCATTTCCTGCAGGACCTGAAGGCGAACAATCCGGCCATCGCCGTCGACCAGAAGAAGGGTCGTGCGATCTGGTGGGACAAGAAGCCGCAGACGTCCGACGAACTCGAGCGCCTGATGGACTCGCGGGTGCGCCAGGCAGGCTACGTCTACCAGACCAAGCTGTAAGCGGTGGTTTCGTCGCACGCTGCGGCCACGCTCGAGTTGCCACCGCCCGCCTCTATCGACAGCACGCCGGTGACCACCGACGGCGTGGCTCTGGCGCGGCTCTACGGCGAGCCGCTGTTCAAGGTGCCGCAGGACCTGTACATACCGCCCGACGCGCTCGAGGTCTTCCTCGAGGCCTTCGAAG
>JBDTIS010000007.1:0-56718 GCA_039936235.1 Burkholderiaceae bacterium
CGCGATTTTCCCGCGTAGCGATATTCAGCGGGATGCACCGCAGATCCACAGGGTTTTGCACAGTGTTGTGCACATCCCTGTGCGGCCACGTGAACTATAGTGAAAGGCCTGCGCGTTGCCGAACTCCGACGATGCCGCGGTCCCGACACCCGATTCGAATTCGATGAACAACCCGATTCCCCTGCGTGTCGATCGACCCGGCGAGTACGTGGGCGCACGCGATCATGCGCGTGAATCCGCCGGCGTCGACCGACAGCTCGAGTCATTGCGGGTGCCTCCGCATTCGATCGAGGCCGAACAGTCGGTGCTCGGCGGGCTGCTGCTCGACAACGCGGCCTGGGACAAGATCGCCGACCATCTGCGCGGTGACGACTTCTATCGCCACGACCATCACCTGATCTATCAGGCGATCGCGCGTTTGATCGATCAGGGTCGGCCGGCGGACGTCATCACGGTGTTCGATGCGCTGACATCGTCGGGCAAGATCGACGAAGTCGGCGGCCTCGTCTATATCAACGCGCTGGCGCAGAACACGCCGTCGGCGGCAAACATACGTCGTTACGCGGAGATCGTTCGCGGTCGCTCGGTGATGCGCCGGCTCGTCACGGTCAGCGACGAGATCGCCGAGTCCGCGTTCAGTCCGAACGGCCGCGAGACCGACCAGATTCTCGACGAGGCCGAGTCCAAGATCTTCGCGATCGCCGAGGAGGGCGCTCGCGGATCGCAAGGCTTCGTCGAGCTGCAGCCACTGCTCGCGAAGGTCGTCGAGCGGATCGACGAGTTGTATCACCGCGACAATCCGAGCGACATCACCGGCGTGCCGACCGGCTTCGCGGACCTGGACGGCAAGACGTCGGGACTGCAGCCCGGTGACCTGATCATCGTCGCCGGTCGTCCGTCGATGGGCAAGACGGCGTTCTCGCTGAACATCGGCGAGCACGTGGCGATCGACCAGGGTCTGCCGGTCGCCGTGTTCTCGATGGAGATGGGTGGCTCGCAGCTTGCGATGCGGATGCTCGGGTCGGTCGGTCGTCTCGACCAGCACAAGGTGCGCACCGGCCAACTCGGTGACGACGACTGGCCGCGACTCACCAGCGCGATCGCGAAGATGCAGGACGCCCAGCTATTCATCGACGAGACACCGGCGCTGAATTCGCTCGAGCTGCGCGCGCGGGCACGACGTCTCGCGAAGCAGTGCGGCAAGCTCGGTTTGATCATCATCGACTACATCCAGCTGATGTCGGCCAGTTCCAGCGGCGAAAACCGTGCGACCGAGATCTCCGAGATCTCGCGTTCGCTGAAGGCGCTCGCGAAAGAACTGCAGTGTCCGGTGATCGCGCTTTCGCAGTTGAACCGCAGTCTCGAGCAGCGACCGAACAAGCGGCCGGTGATGAGCGACCTGCGCGAGTCGGGCGCCATCGAGCAGGACGCCGACGTGATCCTGTTCATCTATCGAGACGAGGTCTACAACCCCGACTCGCCGGACAAGGGAACGGCGGAGATCATCATCGGCAAGCAGCGGAATGGTCCGATCGGCTCGGTGCAACTCGCTTTCCACGGGCAGTTCACGAAGTTCGACAACCTCGCCCGTGGCGCCTACGGCGGTCGCGGCGAGCAATGACCAGCGGGTTCGCCCTGCAATTAACGGTCCACGCAGCAGACCGATCTTCTAGGCAGATATACCGATATAAGGATTCGCTCTCTCGAATGGATACTGCGGGATGTGAACCACTGCAGTGACGGGGCGAAGCCATGCAGAAGTTTCTTTCATCGGTAATCGCGTGGATCCTTGTTTCTTGCTTCATCGCCCCATGCGCGAGTGGAGCGGTCGAGTACAAGATCGTCACGGCATCCGAGCGAGGGACCTATATCCAGATCGGCCGCGATCTCGCGAAGTTCGTCGCGCCGGAGGCGGATATCCAATTGGACGTCCTTGCGTCGAAAGGGTCGGCCGATAATCTGAACCGATTGCGTTACGAAGCCAACGTCAAGCTGGCGATCGTCCAATCCGATGTCTACCAGGCATTTCTCGATTTCGCGTCGGCCGGTAATGCCGAGGCGACGCGCCTGATCCGGCCCTTGCGGGTCGTCACGCCGCTTTATAACGAGGAAATCTACTTCATCGTCCGCGCCGACTCGCCGCTCCAGTACGTTCACGAGATCAAAGACAAGAAGATGAACGTGGACCGCTTGCAGAGCGGGACCGCATTGAGCGCGACTACGCTCTATCGGCTGATGTTCGGCCAGCCCATCCCCGAAGGAAACGCGACCTTTCTCTCGAACGAAGAGGGCCTCGTCAAGTTGACCACGGAGAAGACGCTGGACGTGGTCGTCGTCGTTGCAGGGCAACCGGCCAAGCTGTTGGCCGACATGAAACCGGAAGCCAAGCAGCTCATCCGCCTCTTGAAGGTCGACCCGAACAATCCGGCCACCCGGGCGGCGCTGCAGACCTACTTCCCCGCGACGATCCGGTCGGCGAGCTACCCCAACTGGCTCGACGAGGATGTACCCGGATTGGCGATCAAGGCGCTGCTGGTCACCTATGACTACTCGTACAAGCCGACCGCCGATCACATGATCGGATTTGCACGGTCGCTCTGCAAGAATCTACCGATACTGCAGACCGAAGGCCACCCGAAGTGGCGCGATGTCGAGTTGACGATGCCGGACCTCGGCGCTGGCTGGGAGTATTACGCGCCGGTCGTAAACATTCTTCGCAACTGCAATACCGCCACTGCCAGGCCGGCGGTCACTACGACGCCCGCGAAGACACCCGCGGCGGTTTGCACGCAGAGCGAAAAGATACTCGGACTATGCCCGGGGCAATGACCGGATCGGAACCAGGCTGCTCGAACGCGACAGGTTCGAATGGCCAGACGGACCTAGATGGACTTGTTTTATGCCGAGTCGCGAAGGGGTTGCGGTCCGGCGAATACGCGTGCACATTCAAACCACAGACCGATTCACATCGGCAAGGCCACTCGTAGCTCACTCCAATTCGAGTCGCGACGGCGCAAAGGGAGATGCCATGAAGAATCAGCCGGCTTCGCGAAAGCCCGGGTTATCGCTGTTGACCGTCGCACTGTTTGCGGCGTTTCCGATGAGTGGCGCGTGGGCCGGCGATCCGGCAACGGAAGCCGAGTCCCGGCTTGACTCGCTGAGGCAACAGGTGGCGGATCAGACGCAACGGATCGAGGCCCTGCGCAGGTCGATCGCCCAGGAGGAAGCCAGCCTGAACGACGTGAGAAAGGTACTCGGCCTCGAAGCGCTGTCGCAACGTCGTGGTGGGACTGCGACGAACGCACCGAACGTAACACCGGCGGCGGCGAGCACGGGTATCAATCCGAATGCGCCGGATCAGCAGGTGGCGCAGACGAGTCCGCCGCAGCCGGTCGGGCAGGCGCCATCCCAGGACAATCGGCAGATCGCCGCGATCGCGCCGATCTTCGAACAGCCGGGCCTGCTCACGCCAAAGGGGCACTTCGGCCTCGAGCCTTCGGTGCAGTATTCCTATTCGTCGAGCAATCGTGTCGCGCTCGTCGGTTACACGATCATCCCCGCGATCCTGATCGGACTGATCGATGTTCGCGAGGTCAAGCGCAACACCTTCACGGGGACGCTGACGACCCGCTACGGCCTGACGAATCGCTTCGAAATCGAGGCCCGCGTACCGTATGTCTATCGAAGCGACGTGGGCGTCGGCCGTGCCTTCCTCCATGGCGCCGCGTCCGACACGACCGTGTTCGATTCGTCGGGGCACGGGATCGGCGACGTCGAAGCAACCGGCCGTTACCAGATCAACGACGGCGGCGCGGACCGGCCGTATTACATCGCCAGTCTCCGTTTCAAGTCCCGAACCGGCAAGGACCCCTTCCAAGTCGAGACGTCGCGCGCGGTGCTCGGCTTCCAGAACGACGGCGTGCAGACATCGTTGCCGACCGGTTCCGGTTTCTATGGCTTGCAACCGGCGCTGACGGTGCTGTACCCGTCCGATCCGGCGGTGTTCTTCGGCACGGTCAGCTATCTCCATAGCTTCCGACGTGGACACGTGGTCCGCGCGACGGACACCGGCCCGGAAGACCTCGGCAGCGTCAGTCCGGGGGGCATCTTCGGATTCAACTTCGGCATGGGGCTCGCCTTGAACGACCGGTCGTCGTTCAGCATCGGCTACGACCATGCATCGGTCGGCAAGACCAAGCTCAACGGTGTCGTAGCGCCCGATTCGGTGCGGGTCGAGCTCGGTACGCTGCTGCTCGGATATTCGCTGCGGCTGAACGCACAACGCACGATCAGCTTGTCGCTCGGCGCGGGCCTCACGCGGGATACGCCGGACCTGACGCTGACGCTGCGCGTGCCGATGTCGCTGTGAACTGCCGGCCTACGAGCGGAGCGCTCGTAGGCCGGCAGTCCACGCTTTCGATCAGTGACGGATCGAATCGGCCAGCGCGCTCTGGATGTTCTGCTGGATGCTGCTCTTGCGGATCAGGTCGAGGCTGTTGACGGTTGCATTGATCTGCGTGATGCCCTGGATCTTCTGATCGTTCAGCGTGTTCTGGATGACCGTCGCGACGCTAGATGACGAGAGTTGGCCGGGACTGAACGTGTTGTTCGGCCCGCTCTGGATGATTCCGAGCGTGGACCGATCGAGTCCCATCGTCTGGACCTGGCCCGCGGTGAGCTTGCTCAGGTCCGCGACATTCAGGCTCGTCGACGTCACCAGACTGCCGTTGATGTAGACCGCGCGCTCGATGCCGAACGAGATCTTCAATCCGGCGTCGGTCTCGAACCCGCCGCGCATCTCCGCCAGTCGCGAATCGGCAAGCGCGACACGGCTGCCCTGCAGTCCGCTCAATCGGTTCTCGTCGGCTTCGAAGATCACCGCCGGAGACGGAGGCACGGTATTCGGCTCGATCACTTGCACGATCTCCCGGATCTCGGGCGACGCGGGTGGAATGGCCGTCGTGGCGCCTGACGCGACCGGTGTCTTCGGAGTCGCGAGTGCATGACGGTCCATCGCTGCGACCACGATGCTGTTCGGGCCGTGATCGATCGGCCCGACCTGCTGCGCCGGCGCCGATTTCGTGTCAGGCACTTTGGAAGGACCGCCCGCCTGCTGAGGCCCCGCGTCGTCGTTGCGTGCAAGAGCCAGATCCGGATCGAAGACATCCACCACGTCGGTCATCGCGTGCTGTGCGAACGGCGCGGCTGCGGCCGCTTCGCGCAGGGCGATCACCATGTGCAGTGGATCGGCCAGTGGTTCGGTCGGTACCGGCGCGGCGACAAGCAGCGGATGATCGACCAGCGAAGCCGACAGGTCGATCGCATCGTCACCATGCCACGCGAACGGGTTCCTCGGCAGCAACGGAGCGCGCGGCAATGTGGATTCGACGGACGGTGGCGACGCCGGATCGAGCCGCGCGAACGTCAGCGCCGACACCGGTTCGATCGCCGCCTGCGCCGCGGCAGGCATCGTCGGCGCGGCGGGTGTCAGCGCGATCACGACCGGTGGTTCGGGCGCGGGCACCGCTGCGGCCACGGCCACCGGATTTCCGGAGAACCACTGCTCGACGCTCTCGGTGAGATGCCGGAATACGCCGGCCGATATCACGGCCGCGCGCGGATCTTCCGGTGCGGTCGCGAGATAGATGATCGGCGCCGGGAGACCACGGTCCTGGTCGCGGTCAGACAGCACCTGCAGCAGTGCGAGCAGCGGATCGTTGCTCGACGCGTCCGGCATGAGGGTCGGATCATCACGCTCGATGAGCCGGAATTGTCCGCGCAACCGGATACGCAGGGTCTCGTCGAGTGACTCGACTTCCTCCGGCGGAAGCGCGAGCGACGCCGTCGTCACCACGTTGCCGCGACGGACGAGGATCGTCGCTTCCATCATTGCGAGCGCCGGGTTCCGGTCACGGCGTTGGCGCGTCGGCGGGGGCGTGTCGGACCGCAACAGCCCCACGACGTCGGACTCCGCGCCGGGTTCCGTCTTGTGCACTTCGGCGATCGGCGAGACGAAGTCGTCGGTCACGACGGGATCGCTCGCCATCGCAACGTCGCCAGCCTCCGCGGTCGGCAGCGGAGTCGCGACGGGCGCGTCCCGGCCCGGTGACGCAGTCGCGGTCGCTGCGTCGCGCATGTCCTGCGTGGGTCGCGACTCCCTCGCGGGACGCCTCAGCGAATTCTTCAGCGGCGCAAGTAGCGCGGTGGTCATCGGTTCCCGATCGAGCCCGAGTATCGAACGCATCCGGTCGATGTCGGCGACCGCGACCTCATCGGGCCCGGAGCTTCGCCTGCGCTCATCGGGCGCGGCGGCGGCCTCCGCTCGTCCGAGCCCGAGCGTTGTCGCGTCCCATCGGGGCGAAGCGCTGGCACCTGCAGCGACGCGGCGCTTCGGTTGTTTCTCCGCTCGGTCGCTCTGCATGTCGCGCTGTGCGGCGAGAGGCGCTGTGGGAGCCACGATGCGATCGGAACGTCCGGACACGTCCTGCAGACCGAGGACGTCACGGATCGCCGTGTCGCGGAACGCCGCTGGTTCGATCACCGCGGCGTTCGCGCTGCCGCTGCCCTGCGCGTAGGCGATGCGGGATCCCGGCAGCACGACGCCGAACAGGGATATCAGAATAGCGAGTTGCGTGGGCCTGATCCGAATCGTGGACATGTCAGAAATCCGAGGGACCGAGCTTGGGCAGAAGCGTGCCCGCGATGCCGTCCCGATTGATGCTGTCACCGATCGGCGCGCGCGGCGCGGCGCTCCAGTCGGACGGCGCGTTGAACCTGGCGATGTCGGTGCGGTTGCTGATCACGAACAGGATCTCGTTGACCCACAGCCCATCGAATGCGCCGCGTGTCATGACCCGGGTGCCGCCCGCCGGATCGCCGATCAGCACCCGTCCGTCCCGCAGACCCTTCACGATCACGAAATGGCTGTAGCCGTTTTCCTTGAGCAGGACGATTGCCGGGATGCGTGCCTCGTTGAGCTTCTCGAGCGGCGCTTCGAAACCATCGGCGACGAAGCCACGCTTCTCGAGGAACATCTTGATGTCGAGCAGCGAAAAGCCTTCCTGACGGATCTTGGCCTGGTCGCCGTTGGCGAACATCTCGGCGAAGGCGACTTCCTCGGTCACCGGCATGCCGTATTGATAGGTCAGCAGCGTCGACAGCGCGGCGGATCCGCAGCTGAAGTCGAATTGCTGCCGGACCGTCGCGCGGAACTTGACTTCCTTGAGGCTTGACACCGGCACGCTGTAGCCGCCCCCGACCTGGACCGGCAGGTCGACGCTCCCCGCGAACGCGCGTGGGCCGACACCCAGCGCGGTTCCCGCGGCGACGGCGATGATCATTCGCATGGACACGGATGCGATCACTTCACCTGGACGTTGATGATCGTCGCGCTCTGGATCAGGACGTTGTTGCCCGAGTTCTGAACGACCAGCGGCACGCCGTTGACACCGGCGAACGCGCCGTCGGTGATCGCGTTGTTGCCAGTCGTCAGGTTGCTGGCGTTGTTGTTGCCGACAACGCCGTTGAGTTTCATGTCGCTCATCGTGCCGGGGTCGGTTCCCCCGCGCTGTCTGGCCAGCGCCTTCGTATCGAGCACCTTCGCACCTAGCGGGTTCTCGATCGTCACTGTCGCGGCTGACGCGTTTACAGGTTCATCGGCGAACACCGGCGTCGCGAACGACGCCATCACGAAACACCCGACCGCCGCCTTGATTTTGATTATTGGCATCACGCTCTTCCCCTTGACCGAAAAACAGCGCCGGGACCGATAGGGCCCGGCGCTGCACTACTCAGCGACCCACGTTCAGGTTGGCCTGGACGTTCACGCTTTGCTGCGTCAGCGCAGCGATGCCGCTGTTCTGGCTGATCACCAGGATGCCGGCCGCCGATTGCGCGGTGCCGGACATGGTGTTCGACAGGTTGAAGATGCCGGCATTCGGTGCATTGCTGCCGCCGTTGCCGCCTGCCGCCCCGTTCCCGACCGCCGCCATCGCGGTGCCGCCGGATCCGCCGCCCGCGCCGCCGGTACCGGTAGCGCCAGCTGCTCCCGTGCCGCCCGAGCTCGTACCGGTCGCGCCGGTCGCACCGTTCCCCGCGGTGCTGGTACCGGTTGCACCAGTGGCGCCGGTCGCGCCCTGCGCAGTGCCGCCGGTCGCGCTGCCGTTGGTCGCGCTGCCGTTGCTCGCGGTGCTGCTTGCGTTTCCATTGCTGGCTGCACCGCCCCCAGCGCCGTTGCCGGCGTTGTTGGTCGCATTGCCGCCCGCGGCCCCGTTGCCGGTGCCGGCGCCCGCCGAGGCCGTTGCCGGTCCGGAGTTGCCGCCGCCGCCCGTCGCGCTCGTCGCGCCGGTCGTGCCTGCGCCACCGTTCGAAGCGGTCGTTCCCGTGGCGGCACCGCTGCCCGCCGTCGAAGTGCCTGCTGTGCCCGACCCGCCCGCGCCCGCGCCGCCGCTGCCGGCGTTGCCGGTCGTGCTGGTCGACCCGCCCGCAGCGCCGCCCGTGCCGCCGCCGTTCGCGCTTCCACCCGAGCCGCCGGCGCCGACCGGCGTGGTGCTGGCCGACATGCCGCCGCTACCGCCGTTGGCCGAACCGCCGTTGGCCGAACCGGTCCCGCCGCCGTCTGCGCTGCCCGCCCCGCCCGACCGCGCTCCACCACCACCGCCGGGGCCGCCGGTACCAAAGGCGCGAGAAGCACTCTCCGCACCGCCGGTCCGGGATGTATTGGACGCGTCGCTGCTGCCGCCCCGCGCGCTGCTCGTCGAGCCCGCGCCACCGCCGCGGCTCAGGTTCGCCGACATCGCATCTCCGCCGGTTCCGGTGCCTTCCCCGCCCGCGCCACCGGTCGCGTTGCCTGCACGGCCGCCGTTGCCGCCGTTGCCGGCCGTCGCGTCGCCGATGCGTGCCGCTCCGGCAGTGCTGCTGCCGTTCCTCGCACTGCCGTTGGTCGCGCTGGCATTGCCACCGTCACCGCCTGCGCCGCCCGCTCCGCCGGTCGCCGTGCCGCTCGATCCGCCGGCGCCGCCGGCCCCGCCCGTGGCGGCGCCGCTGGTGCCGCCGTTGCCGCCCGATCCACCGGAGCCGCTGCCGCCGTTGCCGCTATTGTTGCCGCCGGTCGCATTGCCGCCGGTGCCTTTGCCGCCGACCGCGCCGTTGGCATTGCCGTTGTTGATCGCGTTGTTGCCGATCCCGTTGACGCGGATGTTGGTCACCGAACCATCGAGCCGGCTCATCGCGACGGCTTTGCTGGTGTTGAACGAATTGGTGAAGGTCGACGTGGCGGTCGAGCCGTTGTTCGCGGCCGTCGTGCCGTAGCCCTCGGCGCGCGCGCGCCCGGTGTTGTCGCGGTTGTCGCCGGTGCTCTTGTCGTTGCCCTGATCCGACTGATTGCGGTTGTCCGATTGGTTGCGGTTATCGGACTGGTTGCGGTTGTCCGCGCTGTTGTCCTGCGAAGCGGAAGAATGCTCGTTGGCCTGCGGAGCGTTGCCGCCCTGCGTGGCATTCGCGGTGGCCGTCTGGTTGCCGGTCGTCGCGTTTCGAGTTCCGTCCGTACCGTTGTTGGTCGGGTCGGCCCAGACTGGCGCTACAACGAACGCCAGTGCGATGGCTGACGCCAAGATCGATTTCTGCATGAGTGCTCCCTTGACTGAAAGATGAAGTTCTCCGATGGCTGGCGTTGTGCCAATCCAACTGGTGAAATAGCAATTGATGTACCAACCGCAGGAAACTATCCCAAGTCATTGTTATATATCGAAAAAAATTAAACGGTTTCCTGAGAAATCGTCGGCGTGACAGTTCCAGGGGAATTGCTGCAATGCCGCGTGTATCACCCTTGATACAGCCCGCGTCGGTTTTCCTGTCGGGATTGACAAGACGCGGTCGATGTGCGGTTTTTGTTTCGAATTTTCAACGGGTTATTTCGGTGTGCTAGTGAATCGCGCAATGGCCACCGTTGTCACACCGTTGATGCAGTCGGGCTAGGCACGGGGTCAGTGCAAACCCTAGTCGGGCGCGCGCGCTGCCGCGTCGGATCGTTGCGAAACAACCAGCCGTCGGCTGGTGCATCGACGCTCAGAGGGAGATGTCGTGTTTGGCCATCAGGCGATAGAGCGTCATGCGCGATACGCCGAGATCGCGTGCCGCCTGGCTCACGTTGCGATGTGCGCGATGAAGACCTGTCACGATCGCGTGCTTCTCGGCATGGATGCGTACGTCGCCCAGCTCTTCCTTGAAGCGCGTCTCGGCCCGGCGCTCAAGTTCGAGATCGCTCAACTTGATCAGGCGTCCTTCCGCCATCACCATCGCGCGACGGACGCGATTGATGAGTTCGCGAACATTGCCTGGCCACGAATGTGCCTCGAGGGCGTGGATCGCCCGCGTACTGAAGCCGAGCAGCCGCGCGTTCTTTTCGGTCGCGTACTTCGCGAAGAAGTGGCTGGCCAGCAGCGCCACGTCCTCCTTGCGATCCCGTAGCGGTGGGACGGTCAGTGCGAGAACGTTCAGACGATAGAAAAGGTCCTGTCGGAAGCGTCCCTGTTTGACCGCTTCCTCGAGGTCCACATGGGTGGCGGCGATGATGCGGACGTCCAGCCGGATGCTCTGCGTGGATCCGACCCGGCAGATGGTGCGTTCCTGCAGGAACCGCAGCAGGTTGGTCTGCAGTTCCAGCGACAGGTCCGCGATCTCGTCGAGGAATAGCGTGCCGCCGGATGCGGACTCGAACATCCCGACGCGGGACTGCGCGGCACCGGTGAAGGCACCACGTTCATATCCGAACAGTTCCGACTGGATCAGGCTGGCAGGAATCGCGCCGCAATTGACGGGCACGAACGGTCCGGCGGCGCGCGCCGAGTGAAGGTGCAATTGCTGGGCTGCGAGTTCCTTGCCGACGCCGCTTTCGCCGGATACGAGCACCGGCGCATCGACCCGGGCGACCTTGCGGATCTGCCGCTGCAGTTGGGCCATGACCGCGCTGTTGCCGACGATCTCCGGAGCGCCGGGCGCCGTCGTCGTCAGCTTGATCTGGTCGAGAAGACGGGCCATGCCGTACGTATGGCCGACTGTCGACGCCAGGCGCGCAGGGTCTATCGGCAGCGTATGGAAATCGACGAGGGAATCGATGATCAGGTCGCGCCACGGATCGTTTTCGCCGATACCGGCCGGAAAGACCCCGATCCACTGCAGGCCGGGATGCGAGTGCAGCAACGACATGGTCTCGCCCGGATTGGCGCAAGCGGGGTCGGTGACCAGCAGGATGCCGACTTGAAATTTCTTGCGGCGCAGGTGAACGTCACCGGCATGAATCCCGCGGGCGACCGAGACGTCCCATTGGTCGCAAAGCGCTGCGCGGATCGAGTCGCACTCGTCGTCGCCGCACACACCCACGCAGATCAGATTGCGAATGCCCGCCATCCTGTCTCCCCCTTTTGACCGGTAAAGCCTTCTGGGACCGAGGCTTTCCGGAATGCACCGCTAGCCGTGCGACCGTCGAAAAAAAGTTCGACGAACGCAAAGGCTCTAAAGGTGGGATGGCACGACGATGCCTGTTATTTTGAATTCAGACGCCATCTCGAACGAGCTTGACGAATCGGCAGGACGATAGAGTAACGCCTTCGTCGGCGCGCTGTCCAGATCTCGAGGGTTACAGGCCCAGGCGTCATTTGCTGCCGACCGAAAACAAGGCCGCGCGACGGCGGCCATTCGTGAAGCAATGACGACTGAACTCAAGCCATCGGCTTCAACGCCGACAAGCGCAGGATCAGCACCTTCATCTGATCCGACAGACGATCGATCCGCTCTGGGAAGCTGTTGAAGAACAGAAGGCCGAACAACACCACGGAGATTCCGAGCGCCGTAGCGAACAGCGCCGTGCCGATACCCGCCGACACGCCGGACGGATCGGAGATGCCCGATCGGGCCAGCGCCATGAAGGGATCGACGATTCCGAGGATCGTCCCGAGCAGCCTCAGCAGCGGCGACGCGGTGACGATCGTATCGAAGAGCCACAGGCGCTTCCTGAACGCGGTGCGGGCATCGATGAACACCTCTTCGGACAGATCCTCGAGGTCGTGCCGCGACTTGATCGACGGCATCCGCGGGAGCATGTGCTTCGTCCCGCCGGCTGGCACATTGTCGGCGTCGACCAGGTTCGCGGGCGGCACGGCCCCGTGCTCGACCGCGTCCTCGAGTTCTTCGGTGCGCCTCGAGGTCGTCGAGAAGAAGATCATCCTTTCGATCGCCACGAACACGGCGAGCGCCAATGCCGCATACAGCGCGTAGAAGGTGATGTCGTGGAGGATGTGCAGGTTCATCGCGTTTTTCAGCTTCAGAAATCCGACGCGAACGTCACCGCGATCAGGCGGGGAGCGCCGACGTAGAAGGTCTGCGCGGAGTAGGTCGGCAGTCCGGCGACGGGGTTTGCCCTGACGCCGAAATTGCTTCCCGACGGACCGCTGAGGCTCAGGTACTGGCGGCTGAACAGGTTGTAGACGTTCATCCGGATCGTCGGATTCTTCAGGTACATCGCCGAGTCGAACTTGTCACCCGCCAGGTTCGAATACGTGAAGTTCGGCGGCGCGTTGAAGTTCTTGGCGCCGTTGACGTAGACCGACTGCTGGTCCGTGATCTGATCCATGACGCCTGGGCGAGTTCGTGAACGTCCTGTCGAGCGTCGTGTAGCGCGCGCCGAGTTGCAGCGTCAGCTTTTCGATCAGGAGCCCAGGCTGTCGGTGACGAAGGCCGAACGCGCGCGGGTGATATCTGCTCCAGAACTCGTCGCAGTACCTGCTGGACGCCGACTGCTCCGCCGCGCAGTTCAGCAACTGGTACACATGCCACCGTTGTAGTCGCGGCCGCCGCCGGAAAGGCGATTGCCGGCTGCGACTCCGAATTCGTCTGCAGTTCGTTTTCGCCCGTGCCGTAGCCGTACCACATGGACGGATTCACGTCGAAGCGCAGCGCCGGTGCGAGCTGGAAATATGCCTGGCCGGCAGCGACGTAGTTTTTTGAGAAAAAACTATCGTTTTTGAACAATATATTACAGCGGTTGTTTCACAAATCACTCGATGTCGTGCGCGCGCAAAGTGCGGTAGTTGCGTCGCAGCAAGTAGTACCAAACCTATCCGCCGATATAGGACATTTCGATTCTCTGGCGGTCTCCGCTGGTTGCAGGATCCCTGAGTTCCGAATATCGATCTGTCCGGCCGGACCACACCGATGCGATCGCCTGACGAACAATGTCGTCGCCGACGCCCGATCGCAGGGTGCCACGCAGGTCAGTCCCGTGCGACGCGAACAGGCACGTATAGAGGCGACCCTCCGGCGACAGGCGGGCTCGCGAACAGGCGCCGCAGAAAGCGTGAGTGACGCTCGAGATGACGCCGACTTCGCCGCCGCCGTCGCGGTAACGCCAGCGTTCGGCGACTTCACCCGGATAGTTGGCCGGCACGGGTTCGATCGGCAGCACCGCATCGATACGCTCGACGACCTCTGCCGACGGAACCACCTCGTCGAGCTTCCAGTGGTTCGAAGCGCCGACGTCCATGAATTCTATGAACCGCAGGATGTGGCCGCTGCCGTGGAAGCGGCGCGCCATCGGTTCGATCTGGTCGTCGTTCACGCCGCGTTTGACCACGACGTTGATCTTGACCGGCCCGAGCCCGGCCTCGGTCGCCGCATCGATACCATCCAGTACGTCTGCGACCGGAAAATCGACGTCGTTCATCGCGCGAAAACGGACGTCGTCGAGCGCGTCCAGGCTCACCGTCACGCGGCGCAGCCCGGCCGCGGCCAGGTCCTTCGCCTTGCGCCGCAGCAGCGACCCGTTGGTCGTCAGTGTCAGGTCGAGCCTGCGTCCCGGCGCGCGACCTTCGACATCCGGCAGCGCGATCTGCGACAGCATCGCGACCAGCTGCTCGACGTTCTTGCGCAGCAACGGCTCGCCGCCGGTCAGCCTTATCTTCTCGACGCCCAACCCGACGAAGCCGCGTGCGAGTCGTGTGATCTCCTCGAACGTCAGCAGGTCGGCGTGCGGCAGGTAACGATGGTCGCGATCGAAAACGTCCTTCGGCATGCAGTAGGTGCAGCGAAAGTTGCAGCGATCTGTGACCGAGATCCGCAGGTCATGCAACGGCCGCGCATAGGCGTCGAGAATGCGACCGCCCGGCATCGCCGGCATCGGGCCGCCGCGCGGCGGCCGGTCGCGCAGGTCGGTGATCGGAAAGACCGGATGAGTGGCAGCGTTCATGCGTAGACATCTTCGCGCATCCAGCGCGTCGCGATCCACTTCTCGCCGGCCACGACCGGCGTGCCGCCGTGCAACGTCCGGCTGCCCGGGTCCGGCCTTTCATACGCGAAGAAGACCGCGTTGCCGCGGATCGGCGCGACTTCGAGGCCGATGTCAGGGAACACGGTGGCACCGCCCGCCGACGGGGTGTTCAGATAGGCGATCAACGTGGCGACGCGCTGGCCGCCATGCGCGAGCAACGCAGGGGTGCCCGCGTCGTCGGGCGAGAAGTAGTCGTAGTGCGGCTGGTACTCGGCGCCGACGCCGTAGTGCAGGATCTGCAGTGGCTCGCCATGCGCCAGCGGCCAGCGTGTGACCAGCGCCATCCTGCGATTGATGGTCTCCAGCAGCGGCGAGGCGTCGTGGAAGAAGTAGGCGCCTTCGCTGGTGCGGGCTTCGTTGCGCTCGGTGCCGCCGCTGGCGCGATCGACCGTCTCGGACCGGGCGAGCTTCGGACGCGACGCCGCGATCAGCGCGTCGCATTCGTCGGAAGTGAGCAGATTGCCGAACACGACGATCCGCGGATGATGCAGGTTGACGACGATCTCGACATGATGACCGTCGACCACGATCGAACTCGCTCCGGACGACAACGGAGCCGGCAGCGGTTCGGGAACTTCGTTCACGATCATCGCCTCGTCGGCGCCGGACGCCGGTGCGACGCGCGTCCTGCCGGACGCCTGACCGATCAGATTTTCGGCGAACGAGCGCGCGTGGCCGACCGTGACCATCGCATCGATCATCTCGGCCGGGCTGCAGCCCCGGCCGAGTTGTTCGTCGATCCATCTCAGCAGTTCGGGCGTGGCCTGGATTGCCATGGGAATCCGCCGTTCTCCATCGTTCGCAGCCGCTCAGTGCTTGCGGGTCTCGACCTGGGCCAGCGGCTCCTGCGGCGGCGGCGCGACACGCGTGCGCTCCCGGACCGGGCGCGACACCGGGGCGGTACGGGCCGTCTCGGCGCGCGCGCTTTCCAGCTTGCCGGCGTCGGTGTTGACCAATTGCAGCCCGGCGCCAGACAGGACGCGATCGAGGTCGATCGGCTTCGCGAACGTCGCTGCCGGCGCTGCCGACATCGCCTTGGCGATCAGCGACTGGGGCGCCGCGACGGGGTCCGGCGGCGCGACCGGCGGAGCCGGCTCGGCCGCAGGCTCCGACGGCAGCGTTTCCATCACGATCTCGGGATCCGTCTCGCCGACGATCGGCGCGACAGTGGTCTCGATCTCCACGGGACGCGCTTGCGTCGCAGGCTCGATTGGATGGATGGGGAAGGCCATTTCCGCAGCGACGGCCTCGATCTCCAGTGCCTCGGGCGCGGTGTCGATCGTGAAGCCAGGCGCCTGAGGCGCTAGGTCGGCCGACCTGACCTGTTCGGCCGCGGCGGGTCGGGTAGAGAAGTCAGCCAGCGCGAGCACCGCCGGGACCTCGAGGGGGAAGGCGACCACAGGCGCGGTCGATCCAGAGACCACTGCATCGCCATGGGATCCATTGGTCGCATGTTCGGCGAATGCATCGCCGGCCACTGCACCGTCCGCAGAGCCGGAATCGGCTTCTCCGTCGGCGCCACGATCGCGACGATTGCGTCCGCGGCCGCCACGGCGACGGCGACGGCCGGCCGCTGCCGGCGTCGTGCCATCGGCAGCGACTTCGTCGCTGCCCCCCGCTTCGTCGTCATCGACACCCTGGACCGTGATGCCGAGCGATTCGACATCGGCCGGGAAGGCCGTGCGCTGCACGTCCGCCGCGGGATCGGTGACCGCGGTCGCGATCGCGGCTACGACTTCGGGCGCCTGTGGTTCGACGAAATCGTCTGCAACGGCCTCGGGCTGCTGACGCGGCCTGCGACCACCGCGTTCACCGCGCTCCGAACGCTCGCGCGGCGCGGACTCGGCCGACGAAGCTTCGGCGCCTTCGACAGGAACTGGACGCGGTTTGCGCCGGCTGTCGGACAGGCCTTCGCCACGCGACTCCTGCCGCCCTTCCGGCCGCGGATCGGTACGTACTTCGGTGCTGCGACCTTCCCCACGACCTTCACCGCGCGGTGCACGCGGCTGACGGGGCTCGTCGCCCGCCGCCTTGCGTTCGCCGTCGGCGCGTTCGGTACGCGGACGCTCGCTGCGCTCGCCGCCTTCGCGTGGACCACGACCACCGCGGCCGCCATTACGGCCGCCACGTGCTTCACGTCCGCCTTCACGGCCCCCTTCACGGGAGCCCTCGCCGCGGGCGCCGCCCTGGCGCTTCGCCGTTGCATCCGATGGCGCGACGACCGCCGCGACCGGCGCGGCAACGACCGCCTTCGGCGCTTCGACCGGGCCCTTGAACCAGGCCATGATGCGATCGAAAAGGCCGGGTTCGGGGACGTAGGCCGGCGGGGCCGGCGCGGCGACCGGAGCCGGTGCAGGCACCGGTGCCGGCATCAGCGCAGCACGCTCGACGATCGGCGCCGGCTGCTCCGGCGTGATGGTGCGAACGACCGCTTCCTGGCGCGGCTTGGCGTTCGGATCGACCAGCTTCTTCTGGTACGCGTCCGGCTCGCTCGGCGCCTCGACCATGTCGTAGCTGGCCTTGGTCGTTTCCAGACGGGGGTCGTCGTGCTTGAGACGCTCGAGCGTGTAGTGCGGCGTGTCGAGGTTTTTGTTCGGCAGCAGGACGACGTTGACTTTGAGACGAGCCTCGATGGTCGCGATGTCGCCGCGCTTCTCGTTCAGCAGGAAGGTCGCGACCTCGACCGGCACCTGCGTGTGTACGGCTGCCGTGTTCTCCTTCATCGCCTCTTCCTGGATGATGCGCAGGACGTGCAGGGCGGAGGACTCGGTGTCGCGGATGTGACCGGTGCCGTTGCAGCGCGGGCAGACCACATGACTGCCTTCGGACAGGCTCGGACGCAGCCGCTGGCGCGACAGTTCCATCAGGCCGAAGCGGCTGATCTTGCCGGTCTGGACGCGGGCGCGGTCGTAGCGCAGGCCGTCCTTGAGCCGCTGTTCCACTTCCTTCTGGTTGCGTGCCGACTCCATGTCGATGAAGTCGATCACGATCAGGCCGCCGAGGTCGCGCAGTCGCATCTGGCGCGCCGCTTCGTCGGCCGCTTCGAGGTTCGTGCGCGTCGCCGTCTCCTCGATGTCGCCGCCGCGCGTGGCGCGGGCCGAGTTGACATCGACCGAAACCAGGGCCTCGGTGTGGTCGATGACGATCGCGCCGCCCGAAGGCAGAGGCACCGTGCGCGAATGCGCAGTCTCGATCTGGTGCTCGATCTGGAAGCGCGAGAACAGCGGCACGTCGTCGTTGTAGCGCTTGACGCGATTCACCATGTCCGGCATCACGTGCGCCATGAACTGGCGCGCCTGCTCGTAGACGTCGTCGGTATCGATCAGCAGCTCGCCGATGTCCGGCTGGAAGTAGTCGCGGATCGCGCGAATGACGAGGCTCGATTCCTGATAGATCAGGAACGCGCCGTTCTGCGAGTTGCCGGCGCCTTCGATGGCGCGCCAAAGCTGCATCAGGTAGTTCAGGTCCCACTGCAGCTCGGGCGCGCTGCGGCCGATGCCGGCGGTGCGCGCGATGATGCTCATGCCTTGCGGCAGCTCGAGCTGGTCCATCGTGTCGCGCAGTTCCTGCCGGTCCTCGCCTTCGACGCGGCGCGAAACGCCGCCGCCGCGCGGGTTGTTCGGCATCAGGACCAGATAGCGGCCGGCCAGCGAGATGAAGGTCGTGAGGGCGGCACCCTTGTTACCGCGTTCTTCCTTCTCGACCTGGACGAACATCTCCATGCCTTCCTTGCATGCTTCCTTGATGGTCGCGGTCTTGGGATCGCAGCCTTCGCGAAAATACTGCTTGGAGATTTCCTTGAACGGCAGGAAGCCGTGGCGTTCTTCGCCGTAAGTGATGAAGCAGGCTTCGAGACTCGGCTCGACGCGGGTGATGACCCCCTTGTATATGTTGGATTTGCGCTGTTCGCGACCAGCGGCTTCGATGTCGAGGTCGATGAGTTTCTGACCTTCGACGATGGCGACGCGCAGCTCTTCGGCGTGCGTCGCATTGAACAACATGCGTTTCATACGGGTCTCCTCGCGCACGGGTGCCTGGCACCCGCTAGCGGACAATTGCTTCAAAAGCGCGAGGAAAGGAAGAGCGGCTGGAATTGCCGTCCGACGCGAGGATGTGGCTGCGGTTTCCGCAGCGGAAGGTCTCGCGCCTAGGGCACTGGCCGAAGACGGGCAGGCCGGTTTGTCGTCACGTCGTCGCATCCATCGGCGATCCACCTGCGCAGAGGCGCGAGGCAGGGTTCGAGCCGGCAGACACGACGCCGATCATGCAAATGATTCGACGAACGGGTTGCCACCACTTCAAGCCGAAGCGTCGAGTGATCGACGCTCCACGGATTCTGGTACGACCGCACTATCTTTCCGCATCCGCTGCGCTCTGCCGGACAGCGCTTGGGCGCTTTCCCTGCATGCCACGCGACGGTCGCGCGCGTGCCCGTCACGGTGGGCATCACGACCGGCATGTAAACTCCCTGTCGGCGCATCGGCCCAATCGAAGCGGATGCGCGTCCACGCGGTTTCACATGCATTGAGTTGTCAGGCGCCGGATTCGCGACCGGAATTTCGATCGCAAAACACGATCGTTTCGAGTCGTTGCCGCCGCGCAGTTCGACCATCACGCGGCATGCAGGCCCTGTCAACCTCGCAAATTATAGTTCAGGATGAACGGCTTAGGCGAACGCGCTCGCAAATCGCTCGATCGACGCGGGTCTTCCGTCGAATCGAAGCCGAAATCCGCCCCGATCGTGGCAGTCGTGGAGGCGCAATCCTTCTCGTCCGCCGACCGCGTCACCCAGGTGACGATCGACGACGAGGAGGGCGGCCAGCGGATCGACAACTACCTGTTCCGGCGAGCGAAAGGCGTGCCGAAGAGCCACATCTACCGGATCGTCCGCGGCGGGGAGGTGCGCGTCAACGGCAAGCGCGTCGAAGCGTCCCACCGGCTCGTGATCGGCGATATGCTGCGCATCCCGCCGATGCGCGTGGCCGACCGCCCCAGCGACGACGCGGCGCGACTGGCCGACGGCAAACGCGAGAGGCCGATCGCGCTGGCGATCGTCCACGAAGACGACGCGCTGCTGGTCGTCGACAAGCCGTCCGGAGTCGCGGTGCACGGCGGCAGCGGCATCAGTTTCGGCGTCATCGAACAACTGCGCGCGCTGCGGCCCGAGGCGCGTTTCCTCGAACTGGTCCACCGGCTCGATCGCGACACGTCGGGCCTGCTGATGATCGCGAAAAAGCGCAGCGCGCTGGTCAGGCTGCATGAAGACCTGCGCGAGGGCCGCGTCGAGAAACACTATCGTGCCTGCGTAGCCGGCGCGTGGCCGGAGGCGCGTCGTCAGGTCCGGTCGCCGCTGATCAAGTTCAATCTGGCCGACGGCGAACGCCGCGTCCGGATCGCGGAGCGCGACGACCCGAACGGGATGACGGCGCACACGATCTTCCACCTGATCGAGCGCTTCCACGCGATCGACGGCGACTACGCGCTGCTCGACGTCGAACTGAAGACCGGCCGCACCCACCAGATCCGTGTCCATCTCGCGTCGCTCGGCCGTCCGATCGTCGGTGACGAGAAATACGGCGACTTCGCACTGAACCGTCGGCTGACACGCGCGGCGGCCCCGCACGCGGCACTGCGAAGGATGTTCCTCCACGCGGCGATGCTCAGGATCAAGCACCCGTCGACCAGCACGCCACTGACGTTCGAGGCGCCGCTGCCGTCAGGGTGCCTGTCGTTCCTCGACGGCCTGCGCAAGGTCGCGGCGCCATGACCGCGCGACCGATGCCGTTACGCCGCGATCATCGCTACGACCTGGTCGCGTTCGACTGGGACGGCACGTTGATGGACTCGACCGCGACGATCGCGTCGAGCATCCAGCGGGCGTGTGCCGACCTCGGGCTACCGGTCCCTTCCGACGCGCGCGCCAGCCATGTGATCGGACTCGGGCTGACCGATGCGCTGGCCTACGCCGCGCCCGACCTGCCGAAGGCGAAACTGCCGCAGATGGTCGAACGCTATCGCCACCACTATCTGTCGCGCGACGCGGACCTGCCGCTGTTCCCCGGCGTCCGCGAGATCGTCGTCGCATTGAAGGAAGCCGGCTACTTCGTGGCGGTGGCCACCGGCAAGAGCCGCGTCGGCCTCGATCGCGCGCTCGACATGTCTGGGTTGCGACCGCTGTTCGACGCGACCCGCTGCGCCGACGAGTGTCGCTCGAAGCCGGACCCTCAGATGCTGTGGGACCTCGGCGATGCGCTCGGCGTCCGCAACGAGCGGATGCTGATGATCGGCGACACGACGCACGATCTGCAGATGGCCGCGAACGCCGGCGCGGCATCGCTGGCGGTCAGTTACGGCGCCCACGACGGGATCGCGCTCGAAGGCCACGGCGCCCTCGCGATCGTCGCGACGCCGGCGCTGCTCGGCAAGTGGCTCGCCGCCAATCTGTGAACCCGATGAACGATAGCCCGACTTCCCCCATCCCTGTCTGTGCGTCCGACGCGCTGGTCGACGGTGGCGACGGCATCCGCTTTCGCGTGATGACCCGTGACGGTCCCGGGATCGGGTTCGTCGTCCGTTTCCAGGGACAGCCGCGTGCTTACCTCAATCGCTGCGCGCACGAGGGTATCGAACTGGACTGGGAGCACGGCAAGTTCTTCGATCGTAGCGGCCTATACTTGTTTTGCTCCACGCACGGCGCCGTCTACGCACCCGACAGCGGACGCTGCACGGGCGGACCGTGCCGCGGCCGGGGTCTGCGCGCGATTGCTGTCGAAGAGCGCGGCGCGACGATCTGGTGGACACCCGATACCCACTTCACTGCCCCGGGGCCCGAAGAGCCTTGTCCCGGCATTCCCTCTCTCTGAACGCGATACATGTCCGACGACCGCTTCCCTCCCTCTTCACCCGCGCCTTACTCGGCCGGCCAGCCGCCGCGTGACACGCCTGTCGGCTGGGAACGCGACGTACTCGAGCGTCTGATGTTCGCGACGCTGCGCGAGCAGCGCGATGCGAGGCGCTGGCGCATCGCCTTCCGAACGTTATGGCTGCTGTTGTTGCTGGCGATCATCGTGGGTCTGTGGACCGGTGGCGGAAGGAATACCGACAAGGCGATGTCGACCCGGCATACCGGCCTCGTCAGCCTGCGCGGCGTGATCGATGCCGACAGCGACGCATCGGCCGAGAAGATCAACGGCTCGCTGGAAGCCGCGTTCAAGGACAGCGGCACGGCCGCGGTCGTCATGCGCTGCAACAGCCCCGGCGGAAGCCCGGTGCAGGCAGGCATGATCAACGACGCGGTCAAGCGACTGCGCGTGGCCTATCCGGACAAGCCGTTCTACGTCGTCGTCGATGAGATGTGCGCATCGGGCGGCTACTATGCAGCGGCATCGGCCGATCGCATCTTCGTCGACAAGGCCAGCATCGTCGGTTCGATCGGCGTGCTGTCCGACGGCTTCGGCTTCACCGGGTTGATGGACAAGCTCGGCGTCGAACGACGGCTTCAGACGGCGGGCCGCAACAAGGGCATCGGCGATCCGTTCAGTCCGCTCGGCGACGAGCAGAAGGCGCACCTGCAGGTGATGCTGGACACGATCCACCAGCAGTTCATCAAGGTGGTTCGCGATGGCCGCGGCGCGCGGCTTAAGGAAACGCCCGACACGTTCAGCGGCTTGTTCTGGACTGGCGAGCAGAGCATCGCGCTCGGGCTGGCCGACGACTTCGGTTCCGTCGAGAGCGTCGCACGCGACGTCGTGAAGGCCGACGACGTCGTCGACTACACCGAACGCCAGAGCATCAGCGAACGCCTCGCTCGGCGCTTCGGCGCTTCGATCGGATCGTCGTTCGCGGGCGGGTTGCTCGAAAGCATGTCGGGAGGCGCACGATTGCGCTGAATCGCGTCGGCTAGCCGCCTCACATCAGAATGATGTCGTACTGCTCCTGCATGTAGATCGTCTCGACCTGCAGCGAGATCGGCTTGCCGATGAAGTCGCCCAGCATCGCGAGGCCCTGCGACTCCTCCTCGAGGAACAGGTCGATCACCGACTGCGATGCGAGCACGCGGAACTCGCGCGGGTTGAACTGCCGCTCCTCGCGCAGCAGCTCGCGCAGGATCTCGTAGCAGATCGTCTGCGCGGTCTTGATCTGACCGGTTGCCGAACAGGTCGGGCAAGGCTCGCACAGCACGTGCGCGAGCGACTCGCGTGTCCGCTTGCGGGTCATCTCGACGAGGCCGAGCTGCGTGAAACCGTTGATGGTCATCTTCATGCGGTCGCCGGACAGCGCGCGGCGCAACTCGCTCAGCACGGTGTCCTGGTGCTCGCGGTTCTCCATGTCGATGAAGTCGAGCACGATGATGCCGCCGAGGTTGCGCAGCCGCAGCTGCCGCGCGATCGCATGCGCGGCCTCGAGGTTGGTCTTGAAGATCGTGTCGTCGAACGAGCGGCCGCCGACGAAGCCGCCGGTGTTCACGTCGATCGTCGTCATCGCCTCGGTCTGGTCGAGGATCAGATAGCCGCCTGACTTCAGATCGACGCGGCGGGCCAGCGCGCGTTCGATTTCCGAGTCGATGCTGTAGCGCTCGAACAGCGGCTTTTCGCCGACGTAGTGCGTCACGCGATCTGCGACCTCCGGCGTGTACGCGCACGCGAACTCGTGCAGCTTCTCGAAACTCTCGCGCGAGTCGATCTGGATCGTCGTGGTGGACTCGCCGGCGAAGTCGCGCAGCATCCGCTGGGCGAGGCCGAGATCCTGGTACAGCGGCATCGGTGCGCGAGCGGTGCGGCTCGCGGTGAGGATGTCGTCCCAGAGTTTGCGCAGGTAGGCGATGTCGGCGGCCAGGTCTTCCTCGCTCGCGTCTTCGGCAAGCGTGCGGACGATGAAGCCGCCGGTCTCGTCGGGCGGCAGCAGCCGCAGGACCTTGTTGCGCAGCTCTTCGCGGCCGGCCTCGTCGCCGATCCGCTGCGAGACGCCGATGTGACCCGCATGCGGCTCCTGCGGCAGGTAGACGAGCAGGCGTCCTGCAATCGACATCTGCGTCGACAGGCGCGCGCCCTTGGTGCCGAGCGGCTCCTTAACGATCTGGACCAGCAGCGACTGACCTTCGTGCAGCAGTCGTTCGATCGGCTCGTGCGTGCCGTTCTGAGTCGCCGGTGTGGATTGCTTCGTGCGGGCCCGCTCGTCGGGGACGCCATCGGGCCGCAGCGGCGAGTCGCGACGCGGCTCGTGGCGCCAGATGTCGGCGACATGCAGGAACGCGGCGCGGTCGAGTCCCGCGTCGATGAACGCCGACTGCATGCCCGGCAGCACACGCACGACCCGGCCAAGATAGATGTTGCCGACCAGCCCGCGCGACGAAGTCCGCTCGACGTGCAGCTCCTGAGCGACTCCCTGGACGACGATCGCGACCCGCGTTTCCTGGGGCGTCACGTTGATCAGGATGTCTTCGCTCATCTTCTTCTTGTCGGTCAGGCAGTGGAGCAGTGGATTGTACGGACCGGAATCACTGCGGCTGGATGCCGAAGCGATGCAGCAGCTGGATCGTCTCGTACAGCGGCAGGCCGACGATCCCGCTGTGGCTGCCCGAAATGCGTTCGACGAACGCAGCGCCGCGACCCTGGATCGCATACGCGCCCGCGCGGCCGAACGGTTCGCCGCTGGTGATGTAAGCATCGATGTCGGCAGGGGTCAGCGTGCGAAAACGCACGCGCGACTCCGACAGGGCCTCTTCCATACGACCCTGTCCGACGACGACGACGGCCGTCAGGACGCGATGGGCGCGGCCCGACAGGGCCGCCAGGATGCGGCGCGCGTCGTCGGCATCAGCCGGCTTCGCAAGGATCTCCTGGTCGATCGCGACCGTCGTGTCACCGACCAGGATCGGCGCGACGGGCAGCGTGCGCGAAGCGAGCCGGCGCACCGCCGCCTCCGCCTTGAGCCGCGTAACACGACGGACATAGGTTCGCGGCGACTCGTTGCCGAGCCTCCGCTCGAGCGCCTCGACGTCCTCGTCGCCGTGCGGTGCCAGCAGCTCGTGCGGGATGTGCAACTGCTCGAGCAACTCGCGCCTGCGAGGGCTCTGCGAAGCGAGATAGACGAAGGTGGCTGGGGGGACGGACTCGATCATGGTATTCGCAGGGTCAGGCGCGGTGGTAAGGATGATTCTGAGTGATCGACCAAGCGCGATAGAGCTGCTCGGCCAGCAGGACGCGCGCCATGCCGTGCGGGAGCGTCAGGCTCGACAGCTTCATCCGCATCTGCGCCTCCGCCTTGACGGACGGATCGAGACCGTCGGGTCCGCCGATCAGGAAGCTCACGTCGTCGCCGTCGGCGCGCCACGATCCGAGCAGCGTCGCCAGCTCGGTCGACGTGAGATCGCGGCCGCGTTCGTCGAGCGCGATCCGCAGCCCGTGCTTCGGCAGCGCGAGCCGCACCCGCTCGCCTTCGGCGGAAATCATCGCGTCGACCGTCTTGCCGGCGGTGCGCGGTTCTGGCCGGATCTCCTTGAGGACGATCTTCAGTTCGGGCGGCATGCGTCCCGCATAGTCGCCGAACGCGAGGTCGACCCACGTGGGCATCCGCGAGCCGACGGCGACGATGACCAGCTGCATCGGGCGCGCCCGGTCGGAGTGCCGGCCGGTAAGGACTAGCGCGACGCCGGTGACTTGCGCGCGGCAGCCTTCTTCGCAACGACCCTTTTCACGGAGGGCTTCTTGGCTGCCTTTTTCACGGCGGCTTTCTTCGCGACGACCTTCTTCGTGGGCGCCTTCTTCGTGGGCGCCTTCTTCGTGGCCGACTTCTTCGCCGCCGACTTGCGCGCGACCGTGGTTCGTTCCGGGTCTGCCGTGGCTGCCTGGCGCGACGCTGCACTGCGTGCGACGTCGACTTCTACGTCGTCGAGCGACTTCATCGAGACCGGCTTCGCACCCCAGATCTCTTCGAGGTTGTAGTACGCGCGGATCGCCGGCTGCATGACGTGGACGATCGCGTCGCCCAGGTCGACCAGCACCCACTCGCCGGTCTCCTCACCTTCGACGCTGACGATGTGCCCGCCGGCAGCCTTGACCTTGTCGCGCACCGATGCGGCGAGGGCCTTGGTCTGCCGGTTCGACGTGCCGCTCGCGATGATCACGCGGTCGAACAGTTGGGTGAGCCCCATGCTGTTGAATACCTTGATGTCCGCGCCCTTGACGTCCTCGAGCGCGTCGACGACGAGGCGCTGCAATTTACGAATGTCCATTCAACTCCGATACAGATGATTCGCCTGAATATAGTCGAGAACGGCGGACGGGACCAGCCGACCCAGCGACGCACGGGTCACGTCGTCCACGGCGTCGTTCGCGACAGCGTTCGATGCAAGTGCCGCGCGGATGTCCGTCGCGGATACCTCGAGCAGCAGCCCTTCGAGCAGGAAGCTGCGCCCCGCCGGTTCCGACCGCAGTGCCTCCGCGTCGCCGGCGCGTGCCGACCAGGCTTCGGCCACGGCGACCGGCACGTCAGCGACGTCGAAGCCGGGTCGCGTCACTGCCGCCAGGTGCGCGTGGTCCCACAACTGCAGCCAGTTGCGCCACGTGTCGAGATGCACGAGCTGGTCGGCGCCGAACAGGAACACGAGCGGCACCGCGTTGCCGAGTTCGGCGCGCAGGTCGATCAGCGTATCGATCGTGTAGGTAGCGCCGCCGCGGATCAGCTCGCGCGTATCGACGACATAGCGGCCACGCACGGGCCGATGCTGCGCCAGCGCTGCCGCCAGCATCGCCACGCGCTCGTCGCCCGATGCGGACAGTCCGTGCTTCTGCCACGGCCGCGATGCGGGCATGAAGCGCACCTCGTCCAGCGACAGTGCCGCGGCGAACGCATCGGCCATCGCGAGATGCGCGCTGTGGACCGGGTCGAAGCTGCCGCCCAGGATCCCGATCATCGGGCGAAGCGGCCCATCGTCCTCAGATCCACTCACGCGGCCGCAGGTAGCGTTCGGCCAGCGATGCTTCGGGACTGCCTGCCGCGGGCCGGACGTCGTAGCGCCATTCGGCGCGCGGCGGCATCGACATCAGGATCGACTCGGTTCGTCCGCCCGACTGCAGGCCGAACAGCGTGCCGCGATCGAACACGAGATTGAACTCGACGTAGCGGCCGCGGCGCAGCGCCTGCCAGTGCCGCTGGTCGTCGCCGTAAGGCGTGCCACGGCGGCGTTCGAGGATCGGCAGGTAGGCCGGGACGAACGCGTCGCCGACGGACCGCATCATCGCGAAGCATGTGTCGAAGTCAGCGGCGTTGAAGTCGTCGAAGAAGATGCCGCCGACGCCGCGCATCTCGTCGCGATGCTTCAGGAAGAAGTAGCGGTCGCACCAGGCCTTGAATTGCGGATGCAGCATGTCGCCGAACGGCGCGAGGGCATCGCGGCATGTGCGATGAAAGTGGATCGCGTCGTCGTCGTAGCCGTAGGCCGGCGTCAGGTCCATGCCGCCGCCGAACCACCAGATCGGCGGCGCATCTGGGGTCGCCTCGGGGGGCCGCGCGATGAAGAAGCGAACGTTCAGATGCACGGTCGGTGCATGCGGATTGCGCGGATGGAAGACCAGCGAGACGCCCATCGCGTCGAAGCCGCGACCCGCGAGTTCGGGGCGGGCCTGCGTCGCCGACGGCGGCATGCTGCGGCCGCTGACCTTCGAGAAGCCCACGCCGGCCCGCTCCATCACGGCACCGTCCTCGAGGATGCAGGTGATGCCGTTGCCGCCGAGCGGTTCGCCCACCGCCTTGGCCCAGCGGTCTTCGACGAAGCGTCCGCCGTCGATCTCTTCGACGGCCACGACGATGCGCTGCTGCAGCCGGCGCAGATAGGCCTCGACCGCATCGGCATCGACCACCATTGCGGGCTGCATCCTCACGTCAGCGACGCGCCACGGCGCGCCAGCCGATGTCGCGTCGATATTGCATGCCGGCGAACTCGATCGTCTCGGCCAGCGCATAGGCGCGGCGCTGCGCGATCTTGACGCTGTCGCCGAGCGCGGTGACGCCGAGCACGCGACCGCCATCGGTCACGACAGCGCCTTCGCGTTCGGCCGTACCGGCATGGAAGACCACCGCGTCGTCGCTGTCGCTCTTCGGCAGTCCGCTGATCACGTCGCCGCTGCGCGGCGCGTCCGGGTAGCCGTCGCTCGCCAGCACGACGGTCAGCGCGGTCCGCCGGTCCCATTCGATCTCGACCCGGTCGAGGGTCGCGTTCAGGGCGCCTTCGAGCACCGGCACGAGATCGGACTTCATACGCAGCACGATCGGCTGCGTCTCCGGGTCGCCCATCCGCGCGTTGAACTCGACGACCCGCGGCTGTCCATGGCTGTCGATCATCAAGCCCACGTACAGGAAGCCGGTGAACGGGCGTCCCTCGGCCGCCATGCCGGCCATCGTCGGCCGCACGATCTGATGCATCACGCGCGCATGAACGTCGGGCGTCACGATGGTCGCCGGCGAGTAAGCGCCCATGCCGCCGGTATTCGGACCGAGGTCGCCGTCGAGCAGCCGCTTGTGGTCCTGTGCAGTCGCGAACGGCAGCGCGGTGCGTCCGTCGCAGATCAGGAAGAAGCTCGCCTCTTCGCCGTCGAGGAAGCCTTCGATGACGAGCCGCGCGCCGCCCGAGCCGCCCGACAGCCAGCGATCGATCGCGCGATGCGCCTCGTCGGCGTCGGCCGCGACGACCACGCCCTTGCCGGCCGCGAGCCCGTCGGCCTTGACGACGACCGGGATGCCGGGGCGCGCCGCGAACTCCGCGTCGACGTGGGCGTGCGCGGCCGCCGCGTCGGTGAAGGTCCGGTAAGGCGCGGTGGGGATCCCATGGCGTTGCATGAACGCCTTCGCGAAGTCCTTGGACCACTCGAGTTCGGCAGCCGCCCTGGTGGGGCCGAAGATGCGCAGTTTCATCGACTGGAACAGGTCGACGATGCCGTCGGCGAGAGCCGCGTCCGGCCCGACGACCGTCAGCTCGATCTGCTCGCGTTCGGCGAACGCTGCCAGCACGTGCGGGTCGCTGCTCGGGAAGTTCCTCAGGCGACGGTCGCGCGCCGTGCCGGCGTTGCCGGGCGCGACGTAGACGCGTTGCACGCGCGGCGACTGCGCGAGCTTCCAGGCCAACGCATGTTCACGGCCGCCGGAACCGACGACGAGGATCTTCACGGGGAAGGACTGTCGCGCGTTCTGGAAATCAGTCGACCAGCACGGCGGAGGTGTAGACCTCCTGCACGTCGTCGAGGCTTTCGAGCGCGTCGATCAGCTTATGCATCTTCGCCGCGTCGTCGCCGCTGAACAAGACTTCGTTCAACGGCTTCATCACGATGCCCGCGACGTCGGCCTTCATGCCGGCCTTGTCGAACGCGTCTTTCACGACCGCGAAGTCGTAGGGCTCGCTGATCACTTCGACGCCGCCTTCGTCGTCGCTGACGACGTCTTCGGCACCGGCATCGAGCGCGATCTCCATGACCCTGTCCTCGGACGTGCCGGGTGCGAACAGGAACTGACCGCAGTGCTTGAACAGAAAAGCCACCGAGCCGTCGGTGCCGAGGTTGCCGCCGAACTTCGCGAACGCATGACGAACGTCGGCGACCGTGCGGACCTTGTTGTCGGTCATGCAGTCGACGACGACGGCCGCACCGTGGATGCCGTAGCCTTCGTAGCGGATCTCTTCGTAGTTGACGCCGTCGAGCGCGCCCGATCCGCGGTCCACTGCGCGCTTGATATTGTCGGCCGGCATGTTCTGCTCCTTGGCCTTGTCGATAGCCAGGCGCAGCCGCGGATTGGTCGCGATGTCACCGCCGCCGAGGCGAGCGGCTACCGTGATCTCCTTGATGAGCCGCGTCCAGATCCGTCCGCGCTTCTCGTCCTGGCGACCCTTGCGATGCTGGATGTTGGCCCACTTGGAATGTCCCGCCATGCTGTTTTTCTCTTCAGGCGCGACGCGCCGTGTGATCGTTCGACGACGACTCCGGTCGCCTGTGCGTGGTTGTGGGCAGTCCGACCCTTAGAATTGCGGCTACGCATCCGCTGCCGCACCCGGACCTCCTGCGAGGGCACGGATTTTATCATGCAAGACTGCGCGATTCGCTGTCGTTCGGGTCCGCGCGGGCCCCCGCAACCGCACAAACGGAAGTCCGACCATGCTCGAAGCTCTCCCCATCGCAGTCGCCGAACCAGGCTCCACCGGCGAGCCCGGACCGTTCGGCATCCTGCCGGCGCTCGCCAATCGGCACGGCCTGATCACCGGCGCGACCGGGACCGGCAAGACCGTCACGCTGCAATTGCTGGCCGAACGCTTCGCGAAGCTCGGTGTGCCGGTCGTCGCGGCCGACGTCAAGGGCGACCTGTCAGGCATCGCGAAGGCCGGCGCGCCGTCTGCGAAGTTCGACGCGCGACTGAAGAGTCTCGCGATGGACGCGCCAGCGTTCGAAGGATGCACCGTCACGTTCTGGGACGTGTTCGGCGAGAAAGGCCATCCGCTGCGTGCGACGGTGTCCGACATGGGCCCGCTGCTGCTCGCGCGGATGCTGAACCTGAACGACACGCAGGAAGGCGTGCTGAACCTCGTGTTCAAGATCGCAGACGACAACGGGCTGCTGCTGCTCGACACGAAGGACCTGCGCGCGATGCTGCAATACGTTGGCGACAATGCGTCCACGTTCCAGACGCAATACGGCAACATCTCGGCGGCGTCGATCGGCGCGATCCAGCGCGGGCTGCAGGCCATCGAGACGCAGGGCGCGGACCGCTTCTTCGGCGAGCCGATGCTGAACCTCGACGACCTGATGCAGACGGACGAGAAAGGTCACGGAATCGTCAATATCCTGGTGGCCGACAAGCTGATGAACGCGCCGAAGCTGTACGCGACGTTCCTGCTGTGGCTGCTGTCCGAACTGTTCGAGAAGCTCCCCGAGGTCGGCGATCCGGACAAGCCGAAGCTGGTCTTCTTCTTCGACGAAGCGCACCTGCTGTTCACCGACGCGCCGAAGGCGCTGCTGGACAAGATCGAACAGGTCGTGAGGCTGGTCCGGTCGAAGGGTGTCGGCGTCTATTTCGTCACCCAGAATCCGCTCGACGTGCCCGACACGGTGCTCGGCCAGCTCGGCAACCGCGTCCAGCATGCATTGCGTGCGTTCACGCCGCGCGATCAGAAGGCCGTCAGGGCCGCTGCGACGACGATGCGGCCCAGTCCGGGGCTGGACATCGAGTCCGCGATCACCGAACTCGGTGTCGGCGAGGCGCTCGTGTCCTTCCTCGACGAGAAGGGCAGGCCGTCGCCGACGCAGCGCACGCAGGTGATGCCGCCGGGCGGCCAGATCGGCGCGATCGACGACGCCGAGCGCAAGGCGCTGCTCGCGTCGTCGATCGTGGCCGGAGTCTACGAGAAGGCCGTCGATCGCGAGTCGGCCTACGAGATCATCCGAGGCCGCGTCGCAACGAGCGCTGCGCCGGCGACGCCGGCCGCGTCTCCCGCTACCGTCCGCACGCCCACGCTACCCGTGCCCGGCACGGCGCCGGCCGCGGCTTCGGATGGCGGCCTGTGGAGCGGCGTTACCAGCGTGCTGTTCGGAACCACAGGGCCGCGAGGCGGGCACCATGAAGGGGTCGTCGACTCGATGGCGCGCAGTGCGGCGCGCACGATCGGCTCGTCGGTCGCCCGCGAGATGGTGCGCGGCGTACTCGGATCGCTGCTGAAGGGTCGGTGATCCCGCCGCCGCCGCTCACCATCCGCTCACGATGGTCTCGCGCCGCAGCAGCGGCGTGCCACGGACGACAATGTAAAGCCGGATGTCGATTGGTCGCTGCCGAGGAAGGCCGCGGTCGCGGGGATTGGCGTCCGGCTGCTTTGTTTCAACGAGTAACATCGGTCAACTTCGGGAGAGCAGGCTCGTTCCACTCACCACGAGCCTCACACGAGAGAATTGCATGAACACATCCGGATGGCCTCCGTCGTCGCGCACCGCCGAAGGCGGGTGGCTCAGGTGCTCGCTGTGGTCGATCGCGCTGGTGCTGTCCGCGTTAGCGTCGTTCGCTGCTCACGCCGACGTACCGGGCCGGGTCGGCCGCATCGCCTTCATGGAAGGCGACGTGCAGGCGTATTCGGAAACCGACCCGACCTGGAAGGTCGCGTACGTCAACCAGCCGATCACGTCGCGCAATTCGGTGTTCGTCGGCGACGTGGGCCGCGCCGAGATCAGCGTCGGCTCGACCACGCTCGCGATGGACGCCGGTTCGCAGGTCGACATCCAGCAGCTCGACGACAACACGTTCAACGCCAACGTCGTGCGTGGTCGGGTGTCGATGCGCGTGGGACGCTTCGATCCGTCCGACGTCTACAACGTCGCCGCGCCCGGCGCCGACTTCGCCTTGCTCAAGCCGGGCCGCTACCGGATCGATGCCCTCGAGTCGGCCAGCGGCATTACGGTGTTCGCCGGCCAGGCGGGCGTCCAGGGCGACCGCGGCGAACAACTGGTCCAAGCCGGCAATGCGCTGCGGGTCGAGGTCGATCCGTCGGACCCCAACGCCGCGCCGCAGCTGCTGTCGGCCGCGCCGGTCGCGCTGCCGCTCGACGACTGGGTCGTCGCGCGCGACAACCGCTTTCGCGACAGCCAGGCCGAGCGTTATGTATCGCCGAATATGACGGGCTACGAGGATCTCGACGCCAACGGTCGCTGGGCCACCGAGACCGATGTCGGTCCGGTCTGGTATCCGACCACCTACGTGCAGGCCGACTGGGCGCCGTATCGTTACGGACGCTGGGCCTATGTCGAGCCTTGGGGCTACACGTGGATCGACGATGCGCCTTGGGGCTTCGCGCCTTTCCATTACGGCCGTTGGATCCAGGTCGGTAATCGCTGGGGCTGGGCACCGGGCGCCTACGTCGCGCGGCCGGTCTACGCGCCTGCTCTCGTCGGCTTCTACGGTGGCGCCGGATTCTCGGCTTCGTTTTCGGTAGGCTCCCGCCCTGCGGTTGGCTGGTACCCGCTAGCGCCGTGGCAGCGTTACTCGCCGCACTACACGCAGAACGCCGGCTATCTCAGCCGCGTCAACAACAACCGCAGCGACAATGCGCCCCAGCGCTTCGGTGGCGGCGAAGGGGGCCGCGACTACTGGAACCGCGAGCATGGCGGCACCCTCGTCCCGCGGGCCGCGTTCTCCAGCCAGCGTTCGATCTCGCGGATCGCGACCGCGGCGCCGCGCAATGCCTTCGAGCGCGGCGCACCGGTCAACGTCGGACAGCTTCCGCGTCCCGAAGCGACTCCCGGCGCCGTTCGCCGCGGCCCGGAAGGCGGCAACGGCGACGCACGTCCCCAGTTCCGTTCGCCGCGCGACTTCGCGGCGCGTCCGATCGACGCAGGACGTGGCGTGGAGCCGGGCAACCGAGGACCGGCGGCCGTCGTCAACGGCGCGTCGCAGCAGGACGGGCGCGGGCTGCCACCGGGCTATCGTCGGCTGCCCGAAGATCGTCGTCAGGACCCGGTCGTCGCAGGACAGGCCGATCGGGCCGTTCAGCCGCGCGGTCCGAATTCGCCCAGCCTCAATCGCGACGGCCGGCCGTCGGGTGACGGACCAGGCCAGCAGCCGCGGATGGTGACGCCGCGCGTGCAGCCGTCGTTCGGCAACGAAGCCGATCCGCAGCGTCCGCAATTCGTGCAGCCGGCGCAGGTCGAGCGCCCCAATCGCGAGTTCCGCAACACGCAGCAACCTCAGCCGTTCGAGCGTCAGCAGCAGGCCGAGCGACAGCAGCAGTTCCAGCAGCAGCAGGTGGAGCGTCAGCAGCAGCAAGTGCAGCGGCAGCAGCAACAGGCCGAACGACAGCAGCAGGTTCAGCAGCAGCAGGTGCAACGCCAGCAGGGCGAACGGCAACAACGCGCCGAACGTCCCGCCCCGGCCGCACAGCCGCGTCCGCAGCCGCCCGCCGGGCCCGTGATGGAGCAGCACAGCCTGCCGCCGCTGCCCAACCGCGAATAGTCAGCGATCGGTCGCCGTCAAGTCGCGCGGGCGGTCGTTCAGCGCCCGCAGAACGCGAAGTCCACGTCCGGCCGGCGCCCCGCCACCAGGTCCGCCAGCGCCAGGCCCGAGCCGGCGCCGTGGGTCCAGCCGAGCGTGCCGTGGCCGGTGTTGAGCCACAGGTTGCCGAGCTTGCTGCGGCCGATGTACGGGACGTTCGACGGCGTCGCGGGCCGCAGTCCGGTCCAGTACTCGACCTTCGCGACGTCGAGCACGTCGGGAAAGATCTCCTCGGCGCGCCGCGTCAGCGCTTCGCAGCGGATGCGATTGAGCTCGGTGCCGTAGCCCGAGAGTTCTGCCGTACCGGCGATGCGAATGCGGTCGCCCAGCCGCGAAAAGACGATCTTCAACTGGTGGTCGGTGAGACTGACCATGTTCGCGATGGCGCCCGGCCTGATCGGCAGCGTCGCCGAATACCCCTTCGCCGGATAGATCAGCGTCGAGACGCCGACGGTCCGCAGCAGGTTCGCCGACCACGGGCCCATGCACATCACGTAGGCATCGGCCATCAGCGTCTCTTCGGGGCCGGGGCCGCCCGGAAGGCCGTGCTTCACGACGACGCCGGCGATGCGGTCGCCGTTCGACTTCAACGCGACGATCTGCGTGTCGTAGCGAAATTCCACGCCTCGCAGCGCCGCGAGCGCGGCGAGGCCCTGCGTGAACGTGAACGCGTCACCGGACTCGTCTTCGGGCGCATGCGCGCCCCCGGCGAGCCGCGGCTTGTAGTAGGCCAGCGACGGCTCGAGCGCGACGATCTCGTCGGGCGTCAGGAAGTTCATCGTGCAGCCGAACTCGCGCATCAGTTCGAGACCCGGGCGCGCCGCGTCGAACTCCGCGTCGCTCTCGTACAGATGCAGGATGCCGCGCTCCAGCTCGTCGTAGTGGATGCCGGTCGCCTTGCGCAGGGCGATCAGCGTGTTGCGGCTGTAGATGCCGAGGTTGGTCAGCTGGATCGTGTTGAAGCGCGTCCTGCCGGGCGTGCAATTGGCGAGGAAGGACAGCCCCCACATCCACTGGTGGGGGTCCGCGTTGAGCCTGAACAGCAGCGGCGAGTCGTCCTTGCCGAGCCACTTCAGGATCTTCAACGGGGCGCCGGGATTGGCCCACGGTTCCGCGTACGAGACCGAGATCTGCGAACCGTTCGCGTAGCTGGTCTCGAGGCCGGCGCCCGGCTGGCGGTCGACGACGGTGACGTCGTGACCGTCCTGGCGCAGGAACCATGCTGTGGTCGTGCCGAGTATCCCGGCACCTAGGACGATGATTTTCATGGGGGTCGTTAGGGCGTCGGGCCGTGATGCGTATGCGGCAGGGGCCGGCGTTCGCGGGCAATTATAGGGAAACCGCTGTCGGGGCAGGTCGCCGGCGTCCGAACCGTTATCCTCTGGCGCGAGACGGACCTGGTTCATCGAAAGGAGAAACCCGATGGTTGGAAAGACGCAGGACATGAAAGCCGATGCGATTCGCATCCACGCGAACGGCGGCCCCGAAGTACTGAAGTTCGAGGAGGTCGTGGTGCCGGCGCCGACTTCGAACGAGGTCACGATCCGCAACAAGGCGATCGGCCTGAACTTCATCGATATCTACTACCGCACCGGCCTCTATCCGAGCCCCCTGCCGTCGGGCCTCGGCTTCGAAGGGGCCGGCATCGTCGAGGCGGTCGGCGACGCCGTGAAAAACGTGAAGGTCGGCGATCGCGTCGCGTACGGACAGGGGCCGCTGGGCGCCTATGCGACGCTGCGGACGATGCCCGCGCTGCAGGTCGTCAAGCTGCCTTCGAAGATTCCGTTCGAGGCGGGCGCCGCGATGATGCTGAAGGGCCTGACGGTCCAGTACCTGTTCCGCCAGACCTACCGGCTGCAGGGCGACGAGACGATTCTCTTCCACGCAGCCGCCGGCGGGGTCGGACTGATCGCCTGCCAGTGGGCGAAGGCGCTCGGCGTCCGACTGATCGGCACCGTCAGCTCGCCGGAAAAGGCCGCGCTCGCGAAGGCGCACGGCGCCTGGGAGACGATCGACTACAGCCACGAGGATGTGCCCGCGCGCGTGCTCGAGCTGACCGACGGTGCCAAGGTGCCGGTGGTGTACGACGGCGTCGGCAAGGACACGTGGGAGCGTTCGCTCGACTGCCTGATGCCGCGCGGGCTGATGGTCAGCTACGGCAATGCGTCGGGTGCCGTCGCCGGCGTGAGCCTGAGCATCCTCGCCGCCAAGGGATCGCTGTTCGTGACGCGTCCGACGCTTGGCACCTACGTCGCCACCCGCGCGAAGCTCGAGGCCGCGACCACCGAGCTGTTCGGCATGGTGACGTCCGGCAAGGTCCGCTTCGATGCCGACCAGACCTACGCGCTGAAGGATGCGGCGCAAGCCCAACAGGACCTGGCCAGTCGCAAGACCACCGGCTCGATGGTGCTGATCCCGTGATCGGCTGATCGATGACTGCCACGACGGCGGCGGCCACGGCTGCGCCGACCGGGCTCGGGCCCGGCGTCGGCGCGGTCATCGTGCTGCTGTCGCTTGTCGCGTTCGGCAGCGCGTCGTCGATGCGCGTGATGGATGCGGCACTGCCGCGGCTCGCGACCGACTTCGGCATCGGCATCAGGCAGGCCGCGAACGTCGTCACTTTCTTCGCGGTCAGCTATGGCTGCCTGCAGATCGTGTTCGGACCGTCGGGCGACCGTTACGGGAAGCTGAAGGTGATCCTGTTCGCCTGCGTCTGCGGATCGCTCGCGTCGGCGGCGTGCGCGTTCGCGCCGACGTTCGACGTGCTGCTGGCCGCGCGTGCGTTCGCCGGCGCGTCGATGGCAGCGATGATGCCGCTGTCGATGGCATGGATCGGCGACAACGTGTCTTACGGCCAGCGGCAGCCGGTGCTGGCGAAGTTCCTGATGGGGCAGATCACCGGCATCGCGTTCGGTCAGGCGGCCGGCGGCATCGCGACCGACCTGTTCAGCTGGCGGCTGCCGTTCGTCTTCCTGTGCGTCTGGTTCGTGCTGATGGCGTTCCTGCTGACCCGACTGGTGCGCACGGCCGAGCACCGCAACCCGCCCGGCAATGCGGCCACGCTCGGCTTGATCGCGCAATGCCGCTCGGTGCTGGTGCGGCCATGGGCGCGGCGTGTCCTCGTCACGGTGTTCATCGAAGGCATCGCGTTGTACGGACCGTTCGCGTTTTTGGCGACGCATCTGCACATCAAGCACGGACTTTCGCTGGGTCTGGCCGGCTCGACGCTGGTGGCGTTCGCGCTCGGCGGCGTCTCGTACTCGTTCGGTGCAGGCCGGCTGCTCGGACGTTTCGGCGAGGCCGGCCTAGCGCAGGGCGGAGCGATCCTGATGTTCGTCGGCATCGGTCTGGTAGCGCTCGGGCCGGCTTCGCTGCCGACCGCCATCTTCGCGCTGCCGGGACTGTTCGCGATGGGCCTCGGTTTCTACATGCTGCACAACACGCTGCAGATCAACGCCACGCAGATGGCGCCGGACTCGCGCGGCACGGCGGTCGCGCTGTTCGCGTCGTCGTTCTTCCTCGGGCAGTCGACCGGCGTCGCGCTGGCGGGCCTCGCGATCGAACGCGTCGACACGACACCGGTGCTGCTCTCGGGCGCCTGCGTGTTGCTCGTCGTCGGCTCGATATTCGCTGCGATACGCAGGCGCCGCGATCGTTGAAGCGTGCGCTGCGAGCCGACAGCCGAATCAGCCGATGCCCGGGGTCGCGAACGTTCGGCCGACGTGCTTGCGGTGCTGCGGCCGAGTTATCGTCTACGGCTCAGTCCTCGGAGGAAAAGACCATGAACATGACCAGACACGTCCTCGTCGCCGGCCTCGCATCGCTGTCGCTGTCGCTGTTCGGAACGGCTTCAGGCGCCGCCGATGCGCACGGAAAGGACACGGCCGCCAAGACGCAATACGATGCCGAACGCACGCGTTGCATGAGCGGCACCACCGGTCAGGATCAGGCGTCGTGCCTGCGCAGCGCCGGCGCTGCGTACGATTCGATCAGGCAGGGTCGCATGAACGACGCCAATACCACCTACCGCGAGAACGCCATGGCCCGATGCAGGAATCTTCCGTCCGCGGACAAGAGCGACTGCGAATCGCGGGTCGACGGCGAAGGCGCGTCCAGTGGCAGCGTCAAGGGCGGCGGCATCGTCACGGAGACCCTGCATCGCAACATCAATCCGTCGGGCACCGCCACGACCAATCGACCGGTGCCGACGCCGCAGTAGTGCTCAGCCATGGTAGCCGGTGATACGGTCGATTTCGTTCTTCGATCCCAGGAACACGGCGACCCGCTGATGCAGCCTGGTCGGTGAAATGTCGAGGATCCGGCCGTGACCGTCGGTCGCCGCGCCGCCGGCCTGCTCCACGATGAAGCTCATCGGACTGGCCTCGTACAAAAGTCGCAGCTTGCCGGGCTTCTCCGGTTCTCGGTCGTCGCGGGGATACATGAACACGCCGCCGCGCGACAGGATCCGGTGCACGTCGGCGACCATCGACGCGACCCACCGCATGTTGTAGTCCTTGCCCAGCGGACCGGCCCTGCCGGCCAGCAATTCATCGACGTAGCGCGTGACCGGCTGTTCCCAGTGACGGCGGTTGCTCATGTTGATCGCGAACTCCTTCGTGTCCTCCGGAATCCGCACATCGTCGTCGGTCAGGATCCATGAATGGGTCTCGCGGTCGAGCGTGAACACCGCGACGCCGTGGCCGAACGTCAGCACGAGCTGCGTCTGTGGACCGTAGACCGCGTAGCCGGCGGCGACCTGGCGGCTGCCGGCCTGCAGGAACGCGTCCTCGCCCGGCACGGTGTCGTCGGCGCAGCGCAGGACCGAAAAGATCGTGCCGATCGACACGTTGACGTCGATGTTCGACGAGCCGTCCAGCGGATCGAACAGCAGCAGGTACTCACCACGCGGGTAGTGGTCGGGGATCGGGAAGACCGTCGCCATCTCCTCGGACGCCATGGCCGCGAGGTGGCCGCCCCATTCGTTGGCTTCGAGCAGGATCTCGTTGGCGATCAGGTCGAGCTTCTTCTGCACTTCGCCCTGCACGTTGTCGGTTCCGGCCGAGCCCAGCACGCCGCCGAGCGCGCCCTTGCCGACCTCGTGCGCGATCTGCTTGCACGCGCGTGCCACCACCTCGATCAGTAGCCGCAGCGGAGGGGGCAGCGGCGCACGCCGGTCGTCGCTGCGCTCGTGTTCGATCAGGTAACGCGTCAGGGAAATGCGCCCGCGGGCGGCGATCGGTTCGGCCATGAGTCTCTTGAGTTGGGTGCGGCGATCGGAAGCGATGCGACGCCCATGCATCGCGCCGGATTGAACAGCGAGTCAGACCGACAAAGCCTTGTCGACGATCTCCTGCACGTCGCTCGACAGGCCCTTGGCGGCGCTGACGGTCTCGAGGGCACGACGCGCCGAGCCCTGCAGTTGCGGACCGAACTTGCGCCATCGCTCGAGCGAACGCGCGAGCCGACCGGCGACCGACGGGTTGATGCGGTCGAGCAACAGCACCTGCTCGGCCCAGAATGCGTGACCACGTCCGTCGATGCGATGGAAAGCCGCCGCGTTGCCGTTGAAGAAGCTGCCGAGCAGTGCACTGACCTTGTTCGGGTTGGTCGGCGAATAGGCCGGATGACGGACCAGTGCGATGACGTCGTCGAGCACCCGATCGTCGCCTTCGAACGCGACGGCCTGCACGCGCAGCCACTTGTCGACCACCAGCGGATCGGTCCGGAAACGGCGATAGAAGCCGGCGATGCTGCGCGACTTGCGCAGCGGGTTTCCGTGCGGCGTGTTGACGATCGCCATGAACGCGGCGAGCAGATCGGTCATGTTGCCGGCCGTGGACCACTGCTGATCCACGAGCGACTGCGCATCGCCGTCGGGCAGCCGCGCGAGATAGGCGAGCGCCGCGTTCTTCAGCGCGCGCGGCGCCATCTGCCCCCAGGCCGGCGAGTAGGGTGCATCGGTCCGGTGAGCCAGGTAGACGGCGCGCCAGTCATCCGCGAGTGCCGTGGCCAGCGCGTTTATCAGGAACACGCGCGCGCGGCGGACCGCGGCCGGGTCGTAGACCGGCAGCTGCTCGCCGATCACACCTTCTGACGGAAGCGTGATCGCCGCCTCCTTCAGACCCGGATCGAGGCGTGCGTCGCGTAGTGTCGTGCGGAATACATCGATCAGCGCCGCACCTGCGACCAGCGGTCGTCCGGCCTGACTGTCTTCGGTGAGGCGGATCAGTTCGCGCGTCGCGAGCCGCTGTCCGGCCTCCCAGCGATTGAACGGGTCGTCGTCGTGCGCGGCCAGCAGCGCGAGGTCGACGTCCGCGTACGGATAGTCGACGATCACCGGCGCCGAGAAGTCGCGCAGCAGCGACGGCACCGGAAGCGTCGGCACGTCGACGAACACGAACTGCTGTTCGTCGTCGACGAGGTCGAGAACGCGCGTCGAAGCGCGATCGATGGACTTCGCATCTTTTTCGAGCAGCAGCGGAATCGCCGACCCGTCGCGATCGACCAGCCCGACCGCGAACGGGATGTGGAACGGCTGCTTGTCCACTCGATCGCGCTTTTCGACACCGACGCGCGGACAGATCTGGCGCAACGTCAGCACGTAGCGATGCGACGCCGCGTCATAGGCATCGCTGACCGACACGCGCGGCGTGCCGGCCTGGCTGTACCAGCGGCGGAAGCGATCGAGATTCGCGCCGGGCTTCTGTGCGGTGTAGACCGACTCCATCGCGGCCACGAAGTCGTCGCACGACACCGCTGCGCCGTCGTGGCGGCGGAAATACTCGTCGAGCCCGGCCCGCAGGCCATCGCGGCCCAGCAGAGTCTGTTGCATGCGGACGACCTCCGAGCCCTTCTGATAGACCGTCGCGGTGTAGAAATTGCCGATCTCCTGATAGCTCTCAGGTCGTATCGGATGGGCCATCGGTCCCGCGTCTTCGGGGAACTGCGAACTGCGCAGGTTGCGGACGTTGTCGATCCGCAGCGTCGCCCGCACGCCGGCCGCGTCGCCGTCACCACCGAGCTGCGCGACCGCCATGTCGGCCGAGAACTCCTGGTCGCGGAAGACCGTCAGGCCTTCCTTTAGCGTCAGCTGGAACCAGTCGCGGCAGGTCACTCGGTTGCCGGTCCAGTTGTGGAAATACTCGTGGCCGACCACGGCCTCGACGTTCGCGAAGTCGGTGTCGGTTTCGGTGCGCGGGTCGGCGAGGACGTACTTGGTGTTGAAGATGTTCAGGCCCTTGTTCTCCATCGCACCCATGTTGAAGTCGCCGACGGCGACGATCATGAAGCGATCGAGATCCAGCTCGAGCCCGAAGCGGGCTTCGTCCCAGCGTAGCGAGCGCTCCAGCGAATCGAGTGCATAGCCGGCCTTCGGCAGGTCGCGCTTCTCCGTGTACACCTGCAGCAGCACGGGGCGGCCGCTGCCGGTCGTCACGCGTCGCTCGATCGCCGACAGCTTGCCGGCCACCAGCGCGAAAAGGTAGCTCGGCTTCGGGAACGGATCTTCCCAGGTCGCGTAATGGCGGCCGTCGTCCAGGTCGCCCGAATCGATCAGGTTGCCGTTCGCCAGCAGCACCGGGTACCGGCGCTTGTCGGCGCGCAGCATCACCGTGTAACGCGCCATCACATCGGGGCGATCGAGAAAGAACACGATCTTGCGGAAGCCTTCGGCCTCGCATTGGGTGAAGAAATTGCCGCCGGACACGTACAGGCCCATCAGCGATGTGTTGGCGATCGGCGCGATACTGACTGCGACGTCCACGACGCATTGGTCGGGCAGGTCGTCGACGACCAACGTCTGACGCTCGCCGCGCGCAGTCAGCCGATAACCGGCTCCGGTCCGGGCGACCCCGTCGACCGCGACCAGCAGCAAAGCCAGCCCCTCGCCGTCGAGCGACAATGGTCCAGGAGACTGCCGGACGACATGCATCCGCGCGGCCACGATCGTCGCGGCCGGATCGAGATCGAATCCCATCTCGAGTCGGTCGACGCGAAAGGTCGGCGGCTGGTAGTCCTTGCGATGGATCGTCGTATGTGCTTCTGGCTTCATGCAGTGGCGGGCGGCTCGCGCTTCCGGTGAAGGGCGCGAGTCCGCGGGCATCCTGTGGTTGAATCCGGGCCACGCCGTCGTGGGCTGCCGGACCGACCCTTATTTTACGTTGACGCGGCTAGCCTCCGTCGTTCGGGGACATCGATTGAAACCTCGGAGCCGGGTTCGTGGTCGAAACGATCTCGGCCGGTCATCCCGCGGCCACGCCAACGAAAGCGAGACAGACATGGAACATCGATCGAAAGGCCGTGCGAGACGACTGGCATCGGCGGCGTTGCTGGCCGCGGCGCTCGGGGGCTGTGCGGTGGGACCGCAACTGGTGCGATCCGAGGTGACGACTTTCAACGACTGGTCGACGCTGCCAGCCGAACGAACCTATACGTTCGCGCGAACCCTCGAATATCGCGACAGCCTCGAGGTGAAGTCTTATGAGGATCTGATTCGCGACGAACTCGCGGTGCAGGGCTTCAAGCTAGCGGCCGAACCGTCGCAGGCCAATCTGGTCGTCACGCTGCGGCCGTCGGTCACCTGGACGCGGGTGCGCATCCGCGACCAGTGGCCGATCGACCCGTTCTGGTCGCCATACGGCATCTACGGGCGTCGCGGCTACGGCTGGTACGACCCTTACTGGTCACCGGGCTTCGACAACTTCGGCAGTGCGGACGTCGAGGTCTTCCGCCGCCGTCTCGAACTCGACATCGACTCGCGCACCGTCGTCGGCAAGCGCTACTACGAGGGGCGGGTCGAGAACACCGGCGATACCGAATCGATGACCGCGGTGATGCCGATCCTCGTTCGTGCCTTGTTCACCGACTTCCCCGGCAACAACGGCCAGACCCGGCGGGTCGATCTGCCCGCACCTCCGATACCCTGATCGGACGCGTGGAGGCAGATCGCGCGGCGGCGCTCGACGCATTGCGGCCGGCGCTTCTGCGGATCGCGCGGCTTCATCTGCGCAACGACGCGTGGGCCGAAGATGCGGTTTCGGAGACGATGCTCGCAGCCCTCGAGAACCGCACCGCCTTCGAGGCGCGATCGAAGCTGAAAACCTGGCTGGTCGGGATTCTCAAGCACAAGATCATCGATACGTTCCGCGCGCGGCGCCGAGAACGGCCGCTCGACGATGACGACGACGACCAGGCGCTCGAGGACGGCATCTTCAAGGAGGATGGCCACTATCGCGATTTTCCGCAGGAGTGGTCGACGCCGGAGAGCGACCTCAGCCGCAACCAGTTCCTAGAGATCCTGGAGATCTGCGTCCAGGAGCTGCCGGCCGCGCAGGGGCGCATCTTCCTGATGCGCGAATGGCTCGAACTGTCCACCGACGAGATCTGTAAGGAACTGACCATCACGACGACCAACGCCGGTGTGCTGCTGCATCGTGCGCGACTGCGGTTGCGCGAGTGCCTGCAACTGCGTTGGTTTCAGGATGCGCCCCGATGAGGTACTCGCCTTTCCTCTCCTGCCGGCAGGCATCACGCCTGATCACGGCGCGGATGGACAGGCCGCTCGGTCCGCTCGAGCGCATCGAACTGGCACTGCATCTGAGGATCTGCGACACGTGCCCGATCGTCGTGCGGCAGCTCGACTTGCTGCGCGTGTCGATCCACGAATGGCGCGATACTGCCGAACGGGACTGGGAGCAAACATGAAGCTCGAGCGGCATGGCATCCGGAAGGGATTTCTCGCGCTGGCGCTCGCGTCGCAGGCCTTGCCCGCGTTCGCGGCCTGTCAGGCGGATTCGGGCACGATCCGCGCCGCGCTGGTCGAGCTGTACACGTCCGAGGGCTGTTCGAGTTGTCCGCCCGCAGACAAGGAACTCGGCAAACTGACCCAGCGCGGTCCACGCGTGATTCCGCTCGCGCTGCATGTCGATTACTGGGATTCGATCGGCTGGAAGGATCGCTTCGCACAGAAGTCGTTCACCCGGCGCCAGGAGTGGGAGGTGCAGGCGAATCGGCATCGCACGTCGTTCACCCCGCACTTCTTCGTGAACGGCAAGGAAGTGCAGGACTGGCGCGCCGATCTCGACGCCAGCCTGCGCCCGGTCGCGGCACTACCGGTCGCACGGATCGCGATCACGGCCGAACCGCACGGATCCACGGCGCTGCGATTGAAAGTCGATGGATCGGTGATGGCCGGCGGCCAGCCTCATGGGCCGTTACAACTGTTCGTCGTCGTCACCGAAGGCGGGCTCAGCACCCAGGTCGGCGCGGGCGAGAATCGAGGCGTCAAGCTCGAACACGACGCGGTCGCGCGAAACTGGTTCGGGCCGATCTCCGTACAAGGTGGCATGACGTCGTTCGACCAGGTCGTCGATATCCCCCAACTCGCCGCCGGACAGGTCGGCGTCGTCTCGTTCATCCAGGACGCGACCACTGCAGAGGTGCTGCAGGCGGTCGAAACCGGCGCCTGCAAGACAGGCTGAAAGAACAGTGATGAGCGAAACGATCGTGATGCCGCCCGTGCGACAGGCGCAACCCGCCGCCAGCGACGAAGGTACCGTCTTCCCGCTGTGGCTGCGGTTGTCGCACTGGCTGAACGCGCTGGGCGTGATCGTGATGGTGACGAGCGGCTGGCGCATCTACAACGCGTCGCCGATCTGGCCGTTCCGCATCCCCGACGGGATCACGCTCGGCGGCTGGCTCGGCGGTGCGTTGCAGTGGCACTTCGCCGCGATGTGGATCATCCTCGTCAATGGGTTGTTCTATCTGATCGCGAATGTCGCGACGCGCCGCCTGTTCACGCGCTTCTTCCCGCTGTCGCCGAAGGCCGTGCTGGGCGATTTCGTCGCTGCCCTGCGCGGCAGGCTGTCGCACGACGACCTGCGGCACTACAACGCGGTGCAACGTGCGTCCTACCTGTTCGTCATGGTCGACCTGCTGGTGCTGGTCCTGTCGGGGCTGGTCCTGTGGAAGAGCGTGCAGTTCCCGAACCTGCGAGCCCTGTTCGGCGGGTACGAAACCGCGCGCATCGTCCACTTCGTCGCGATGTCCGGCATCGTCGCGTTCTTCGTCGTTCACATCGTGATGGTCACGCTGGTGCCGCGCACGCTGGTCACGATGATCCGCGGTCGCTGAGGTCCTCATGTCCAAGTTCTTTCTGCGCGCGCCGCGCGCCGCGATTTCCGAAGACGGCGACCTGGTCGTGAAGGAGGCGATGCGCCTGCTCGACGCGCCGACGCGCCGCCTCTTCCTGCAACGTGGGCTCACGCTCGGCGGTTTGTCGCTGCTGACCGGCTGCGCGCTCGACGACAGCGAATCCGTCAACAGGATGCTCACGAAAATCTCCTTCTTCAACGATCGCGTGCAGGGCGCGATCTTCAGCGGCAGCGCGCTCGCACCGACCTACCCGGAGTCGATGATCACGCGTCCGTTCCCGTTCAACGCGTACTACCCGATCGACGAGGTCAGACACGTCGATCCGGCCGGCTACGCGCTCGAGATCAGCGGGCTGGTGGCGAACAAGAAGGAATGGACGCTCGAAGCGTTGAACGCCTTGCCGCAGACCGACCAGATCACGCGTCACATCTGCGTCGAGGGCTGGAGCGCGATCGGACGCTGGGGCGGTGTGAAATTCTCGGACTTCCTCGACCGGATCGGCGCCGACAGGACTGCGAAGTATGTCGGATTCAAGTGCGCCGACGACTACTACACCAGCATCGACATGCCGACCGCGCTGCACCCGCAGACGCAGCTCACGCTGACCTACGACGGCAAGACGCTGCCGGCGGAGTACGGCTTCCCGATGAAGTTGCGGATGCCGACCACGCTCGGCTACAAGAACCCGAAGCACATCGAGGCGCTGTTCGTGACCAACGCGTATCCGGGCGGCTATTGGGAAGATCAGGGCTACAACTGGTTCGGCGGCAGCTGACGGCACGCCCGTTATGATCGGCCGCCGCGACGGCCGACGTCGCATAGCCCAGGACCGCGCGCCGATGTTCACGACCCGAAAGCAGATCCGTTTCCATCACTGCGATCCGGCCGGGATCGTGTTCTACCCGCAGTACTTCTATCTCTTGTCCGAGGCGATGGAAGACTTCATGGCCGCGGCCGGCAAGCCGCAGCACGAGCAGATCAACGTGCTGCGTCGCGGCTGGCCGATCATCAAGCTCGACGTCGATTTCGTCCGCATGAGCCGCTATGGCGACGAGGTCGCCATCGACGTGCTGGTCCGGCGCATCGGCGGCGCGAGCCTTTCTCTGGACTACGTGATCCGGGGACTGGACGGCGACCGACTGAAGGCCAGGACGACGGTCGTCCATGTCGATCTCGACACCGACCGCGCGATCCCGATTCCCGACGACGTCCGTGCGGCCTTCGAGCCCTATCTTGTCGAAAGCTGAGGCATCGCCGCCGCGGTAGTTGCGGCTAGAATGGCACGGTCGTTCTAATTGCAGGCATCCCGGGATTCCGATGAAAGTTTTCGACCTCATCTGCGGAGCCGGCCATCGTTTCGAAGGATGGTTCGCCTCCGCCGAACAGTTCAGCGCGCAGTGCGACGCGCTGGAAATCCATTGCCCGACCTGCGAGTCGGGCGAGATCCGCCGGGAGCCGTCGGCATCGCGGCTGAATCTAGGCGGCGATGTGCCGGTGGTCCGGGAACCCAAGGCCGACGCATCGGCGCTGCTGGATCGACTGCGTCGCCTCGTCGCGCAGACCGAGGACGTCGGCACGCGTTTCGCCGAGGAGGCGCGCCGCATCCACTACGAAGAGATCGCGGCACGGCCGATTCGCGGAACGGCGACCGATCGCGAACGGCGCGACCTGCACGACGAAGGCATCGAGACGCTGAATATTCCGATCCCGCGCGTGCTGACCGAGACTATGCAGTAACGAGGCCACGCCGATCGCGTGCGCACCTGGAGACCCCATGGATCTGAACTACTCGGACGCCGATGAAGCGTTCCGCCTCGAAGTGCGCGGCTGGCTACAGGCCAACCTGCCCGACGACCTGCGCTTCAAGATTCTCAATCATCGCCGGCTGAAGAAAGACGACATCTCGCGCTGGCACAAGACGCTCGCGGCCAACGGCTGGTCGACGGTCGCGTGGCCGGTCGAGTTCGGCGGCACCGGCTGGAATGCGACGCAGCGCCACATCTGGGAAGAGGAGTGCGCCACGGCCGGGACGCCGATGGTGCTGCCGTTCGGCGTCGCGATGGTCGCGCCGGTCATCATGAAATTCGGCAATCAGGCGCAGAAGGACTACTACCTGCCACGCATCGCGGACGGTACCGACTGGTGGTGCCAGGGCTACTCGGAGCCGGGATCCGGGTCGGACCTCGCGTCGCTGAAGACGCGCGCCGAACGCAAGGACGACCATTACGTCGTCAACGGCCAGAAGACCTGGACCACGCTCGGCCAGTACGCCGACATGATGTTCTGCCTGGTCCGCACCGAGCAGACCGAACGTCGCCAGGAAGGCATCTCGTTCCTGTTGATGGACATGACGGCGCCCGGCATCACGGTGCGGCCGATCATCACGCTCGACGAGGACCACGAGGTCAACGAGGTGTTCTTCGACAACGTCGAGGTGCCGGTCGCGAACCTCGTCGGCGAAGAGGGCAAGGGCTGGACCTACGCGAAGTACCTGCTCGGTCACGAGCGCACCGGTATCGCCGCCGTGGGCCGGTCCAAGCGTGAACTCGGTTTCCTGAAGCGGCTCGCCGGCGAGCAGACGAAGAACGGCAGGCCACTGCTCGACGACCCGTTGTTCGCCGCGAAGGTCGCGACCATCGAGATCGAACTGATGGCGCTCGAGATGACGGTGTTGCGCGTCGTCTCGCAGGAAGGCGCGAAGAAAGGTCCGGGACCCGAGGCGTCGATGCTGAAGATCAAGGGCACCGAGATCCAGCAGGGCCTGAGCGAACTGATGCTCGAGGCGGCCGGTCCGCTCGCGATGCCGTTCGATCGCGACCTGCTCGAAGGCAGCGAGACGACCGGCGCCGATGCGCTGGTCGGGATGGACGTCGCGCCGCTCGCGCCGCACTACTTCAACTATCGGAAGACATCGATCTACGGTGGGTCGAACGAGATTCAGAAGAACATCATTTCGCAGATGATCCTCGGGCTGTGAGGACTCTGCAGGGGACGACACCATGAACTTCGACTTCACCTCCGAACAGACGCAACTGGCCGATACCGTGCGTCGGCTGGTCGATAAGGATTACGGCTTCGACACGCGCAAGAAGATCGTCATGTCGGAAGCGGGTACCAGCGACGCGGTGTGGACCCAACTCGTCGAACTCGGGCTGACTGCGTTGCCAGTGCCCGAGGCGCAGGGCGGCTTCGACGGAACCGCGGTCGACCTGCTGCTGGTGATGCAGGAGCTCGGTCGCGGCCTCGTCGCCGAGCCGTACTTCGCGACCGTGTTTGCCGCCGAGTTCATCAAGCGCGGCGGCAGCGCCGCGCAGCGCGCGCTGCTCGGGGGCGTCGCCGACGGCTCGCTGAAGATGGCGGCGGCACTTGGCGAGTCGGACTCGCGCCACGACCTCACGCATGTCGCGATGAAGGCGGAAGCCGCCGGAGATGGCTACACATTGACCGGCCGCAAGAGCGTCGTGTTGTTCGGTGCGCAGGCCGACCAGCTGATCGTGTCGGCGCGTATCGCGACCGGCGACGACGGGCTCGCACTGTTCGTCGTCGACGCCAGGACGGCCGGTGTCACGCGCAAGGATCTGCGGACGCTCGACGGCCAGCGCGTCGCCGAGATCTTCTTCGACCATGTCGCGCTCGACGCGGATGCACTGATCGCCCGCGGCGACGCGGCCCGTGAGCTGCTCGACGCCGCGATCGACTTCGGCATCGCGCTGCTGTGTGCCGAAGCGGTCGGCGTGATGGAGGCGATGAACGCGGCGACGCTCGACTACGCGAAGACGCGCAAGCAGTTCGGCCAGCCGATCGCGCGCTTTCAGGTCCTTCAGCACCGGATGGTCGACATGTTCATGCATCTCGAACAGGCGCGTTCGATGGCTTACCTCGCGGCCGTCAAGGCAGACTCGAGCGATGCGCTCGAACGGCGCCGCACCGCGTCGGCGGCCAAGGTCCGCGTCGGCCAGGCGATGCGCTACATCGGCCAGCAGGCCGTGCAGATCCACGGTGGCATGGGCGTCACCAATGAGCTGCCTGCAGCCCACCTGTTCAAGCGGCTGACGATGATCGAACTGACGCTCGGCGACACCGACCATCATCTGCAGCGCTTCATCGCCGCGTCCGCGGTCGAGCCGGTCTCGTTGGCACGGCCCAACGTCACGCCGCTGCAGCGCGCCGCATGACCACGCCCGCGCCGCGCTACGCGTTCGAGGACTTCGAGGTCGGACGCGTCATAGCCTGCGGACCCCGCACCGTCACCGCGGAAGAGATCATCGCGTTCGCGAAGCAGTTCGACCCGCAGGCCTTCCACGTCGACGAAGAGGCCGGCAAGCAGTCGATCTACGGCTCGCTGATCGCGAGCGGCTGGCATACCGCGGCGATGGTGATGCGGATGGGCTGCGACGCCTACCTGCTCGACTCGACCAGCGTCGGCTCACCGGGTGTCGACGAACTGCGCTGGCTGAAGCCGACGCGCGCCGGCGACACGATCCGAGCGGACCTCGTCACGCTCGAGGTCAGGCCGTCGAGGAGCAAGCCTGACCGCGGAATCGTCGTCTCCGAGTGGCGCGTCTACAACCAGCACGACGAATTGATCATGACGATGCGCGGGATGGGGCTGTTCCTGCGACGCGGTGTCTGAAAAAAACTAAGGCAGAACATGCGCACATTCGACTCGGTGGCCGACCTCGAGGCCATCGTCGGCACCGAGGTCATCGTCGGTGACTGGATCACGATCGATCAGCAGCGGGTCGATCGCTTCGCCGAAGCGACCGACGACCGCCAGTGGATCCATGTCGATCCGGAGCGTGCAGCGAAGGGGCCGTTCGGAGGGCCGATCGCGCACGGTTTCCTGACGCTGTCGCTGTTGCCGCATCTGATGTCCGAGACCTTCAAGATCGAGAACACGGTGATGGGCGTCAACTACGGGTTGAACAAAGTCCGTTTCCCGTCGCCGGTGCCGGTCGGAAGCCGCCTGCGGCCGCACTTCAAGCTGCTGTCGATCGAGCACCTGCCGCCGCAACTCGGCTATCCGGGCGCACAGCTGGTGTGGGAAGCGACGATCGAACGCGAAGGCAGCGACAAGCCGGTGTGCGTTGCGGAGACGGTGTCGCGCCGCTACGGTTGACGGGGATTCGTCGATTGGGTTCCGGCCTTCGCCGGGATGACCACGAATCCAATGAATTCGCAACGCACGAGACATCAGCGCTTCTTGTACTGACTCGTCCCGAACAGCATGTCCCGCGCCTTGTCGTCGGTCAGCGCCCTGCGTGCCTTGTCGAGGACCTGGACGCCGCGCTGAGCGGCCGCGCGTGAGCCGACCGTGTCGAACCAGCGCTTCACATTCGGATACTCGTCGATGTCGATGCCCTGATTCTTGTACGAGCGCGTCCACGGCCATGTCGCAATGTCGGCGATCGTGTATTCGTCGCAGGCGAGATAGCGCGACTGGCCGAGCCGCTTGTCCATCACGCCGTACAGACGCTTCGCTTCGTTGGTGTAGCGATCGACGGCGTACTCGATCTTCTCCGGCGCATAGATACGGAAGTGATGCGCCTGTCCGAGCATCGGTCCGACGCCGCCCATCTGGAACATCAGCCACTCGAGCGTCTCGTACTTTCCGCGCACGCTCGAAGGCATGAACTTGCCGGTCTTGCCGGCGAGATACAGCAGGATCGCGCCCGATTCGAACAGCGACATCGGCTTGCCGTCGGGGCCGTCGCTGTCGACGATCGCAGGGATCTTGTTGTTCGGACTGATCGCGAGGAACGCCGGCTTGAATTGATCGCCGGCGCCGATGTCGACCGCGTGCACGGTGTACTGCAGCCCGCACTCCTCCAGCATGATGTGGACCTTGTGACCGTTCGGGGTCGCCCAGCTGTAGACGTCGATCATCGGGTTCTCGATTCGGGTGGGGGCGGGGGCGTTCAGAAGGCGCCGTGGCCGTCGCGTTGCGCGTAGCTCCAGCCGAGTTCGGCCATGTAGCGCGCGCGGGCGCCCGCCGCAGCGGCCTGGTCACTCGCCGCCGTGCCGTCGACGACGCGCTTCATGATCCCCTGCAGGATGCCGGCGATTCGGAACATGTTGTACGCGAGATAGAAGTCGACGTCCGCGATGCCGGCGCGGCCCGTCGCCTTGCAGTACATCGCGACGTATTCGAACTGTGTCGGGATGCCGAGCGCCGGCAGGTCGAGGCCCGCGATGCCGCGAAAGCCACCCGGCTGGATGTGCCAGCTCATCAGGTGATACGAGAAGTCGGCGAGCGGGTGACCGATCGTCGACAGCTCCCAGTCGAGGATCGCGAGGATGCGCGGCTCGGTCGGATGGAAGATCAGGTTGTCGAGACGGAAGTCGCCGTGGACGATGGCGGGTCCATTGACTGCGGCGCCGTCGTCGGCCGGGATATGCTCCGGCAGCCATTCGATCAGTCGGTCCATCGCTTCGATGTGCTCGGTCTCGGACGCCTTGTACTGCTTGCTCCAGCGGGCGATCTGCCGCGCGAAGTAGTTGCCCGGCTTGCCGTAGTCGTCGAGGCCGATCGCGTCGTAGTCCACCTGGTGCAGCAACGCGATGACACGGTTCATCTCCGCATAGATCGCGCTGCGCTGTATCGAGGTCATCCCCGGCAGGCTCTGGTCCCACAGCACGCGGCCGTCGACGAAGTCCATCACGTAGAACGCGCGGCCGATCACGCTTTCGTCCTCGCACAACGTATGCATCTTCGCGACCGGCACGCCGGTGCCGGCCAGCGCATCCATTACGCGGTACTCGCGGTCGATCGCATGCGCCGACTGCAGCAGCTTCGCGGCGGGCCCCGGCTTCGCGCGCATCACGTAGGCGCGTGAAGGTGTCAGCAGCTTGAACGTCGGGTTCGACTGGCCGCCCTTGAACTGCTCTACGGTCAGCGGTCCGGCGAAGCCGTCGATGTGCGCCGTGAGGTAGGACTCGAGCGCGGCGACATCGAACTTCTGACGGTCCGCGACCGGCTGCGTGCCGATGAATTCTTCGTACATGGTGTCTCTTTATGGTCGGTCTACTGCACGGCCTCTCGGAACTTCAGGTACTGCGCGTACAGCGCTTCCATCGTCGTGTCGCGCTCGCCGGGCTGCAGCAGGTCGTACGGCGCGTAGTTGGTCAGCCGCACGACCCAGTCGGCGGGATCGCTGCCGACATCGAGCGCGTTGATGCAACCGGGCGCCTGCGACAGGTTGCCGAGGAAGTAGCGCTGACCGGTCAGCGCGTAAGACACGATCGCGCGGTTGACGCCGCCGTGCAGGACCAGCAACACGGTCTCCCATCGGTCGTCGGCCCGCAGTGCCGCGATCGCCGGCAATACGCGGTCGAGCAGCTGTCCGATGGTCTCGCCGCCGAGGAACTGCCGATGCTCGGCGACCATCCCTTCGAACGCGCCGACGAACGCGTCGCGCAGCGTCTCGTCGGAGATCGTCGACAGCCGTCCGCCGCGAATCTCCTCGAGCGCCGGCCAGACCTCGATCGCGACGACCTGCTGCGTCTCGGCGAGCACGCGCGTCGCGGTCTCGACGGTGCGCGGCAAGCCGCTCGTGATCACGCGATCGAAGTGCAGCCCGAGTTGCGCGAACACCGCGCCGGCAGCCGTCGCCTGCGTGCGCCCGGTCTCGTTCAACGGGACCGACTCGGGCAGGAAAGGTTTGCCACTGCTGTCGAAGTAGGTGACGCTGCCGTGGCGCATCAGGAAGATGCGGCGTCGCCTCGCGGGCGGGGCAGAAAGGAAGCTGTCGTTCATGGATCGGTGGTCGGTTCGAAGTGCGCGGGACGCTTCTCGAGGAAGGCTGCGATCGCTTCGCCGCCGTCCTCGTGATGGAGGCAGGCCACGAACGATTCGCGCTCCTGGATGAATTGCTGCTCGAGCGTCGCGTCGGCGGCATTCGCGATCAGCTTCTTGATGCGGCCGACTGCATGCGGCGACAGCGCGGCGATCCTCCGCGCGTGGTCCAGCGCGGCATCGAGCGCCTCGCCGTCGTCGACCAGCGCGTTGACGACGCCGAGTGCATGCAGCCGCGACGCGGGCCACGCGCCGCCTTCGAGCATCAGTTCGGTCGCGGCCTGCTTCGGCAACGCACGCGACGCGAACCACGAGCCGCCGCCGTCCGGTGACAGCCCGACCTTCACGTAGGCCATCACGAACTTCGCGCCGTGGCCGGCCGTGATCAGGTCGCAGGCGAGCGCGAGCGACATCCCGGCGCCGGCCGCGGCGCCTTCGACGGCCGCGATTACCGGTCGCGTGCAGCGGACGATCGCACGCGTCATGCGGTTCAGAGCATCGATGGAATCGGCCTGGACCTGCGGCGGCCTGGCGCGGTTCTCGAGCAGACGGTTGAGGTTGCCACCGGCACAGAATGTCCCGTCGGCGCCGGTCAACACGACCGCGCGTATCGATGCATCCTGCTCGACGTCGGCGAAGGCCTGCATCGCCGGTTCATAGATTTCGGGGCCGAGCGCATTGCGAAAGCCCGGGTTCGAGAAGGTCAGCACCAGCGTGCCGTCCCTGCGTTCGGTCAAAAGGCGTGCTGCCATCGTGGTCGTTCTTCCTCAATGTGCCTGCGTGATCAGCGACACCCCGAGCAACGCCCGGCGCGTCAGCCACGGCGACGGGCGATAGCGTGGGTCGCCATAGAACTCCTGCATGCTGCGCAGGATCGTCAGCAGCTTCATCGGTCCGAGCGCATCGCCCATCGCGAGCGGACCGTTCGGATAGTTGAGCCCGAGGCGCACCGCGAGATCGATATCGGTGGGCGACGCGATCTTCTGCTGCGCGATGTCGCAGGCGATATTGACGACCATCGCGAGGATGCGTTGCGCGATGAAGCCCGGCGAGTCGCCGATCACGGTCACCGCGACGCCGTCGGACGCGAACAGCCCGTGCGCCTCGTCGCGTACCACGGGCAAGGTCACCGGCGTGGTCATCAGCGTACGGCGCAACGCGAGCGGCACCAGCGTGTCGATCGCGACGGTGCGCTCCGGGTCGAGACCTTCCTCGATCGCACAGGTGGTCGCGTCGCTGCCCAGCGGCGTGACGACGATCAGCGCGTCGTCCGACGGGACCGACCCGGTCTCGACGGTCGCGCCCATCTTTTCGAGCAGCCAGGTCAATTCGCTCTGCGCTCCGACATGCGCGCGGCTGATCCACACCGACGCCGGCAACGACGCCGGCGCGCGCGGCTCGACGACCGGCGCCGCATCGTCGCCGTAAGGATAGAAGCCGGCACCGGTCTTGCGGCCGAGTCGGCCGCCGGCCAGGCGCTGCGCGGTGATCACCGACGGCCTGAAGCGCGGCTCGTCGTAGTACTGCCGGTAGATCGCTTCCATGACCGGATGCGAGACGTCCAGCGCGGTGAGATCCAGCAGCTCGAACGGACCGAGCCGGAAGCCGGCCGACTCGCGCATCACGCGATCGACGTCGGCGAAGTCGCAGATGCCTTCGCCGACGATCCTCAGCGCTTCGGTGCCGAAGCCGCGGCCCGCGTGATTGACGATGAAGCCCGGCGTGTCCTTCGCGCGGACCGGCGTGTGGCCGAGGCGTGCCGTCAGCGCCATCAACGCGTCGCCGACCGCGCGATCGGTGGCGAGGCCGTCGATCACTTCGGCGACCCGCATCAGGGGCACCGGATTGAAAAAGTGCCAGCCTGCGACACGCGCTGGATGCGCGCACTGCGATGCGATGGCGGTGACCGACAGCGACGAGGTGTTCGACGCGATCACCGCGTCGTCGCCGACGACCGCCTCCAGTCGTTCGAAGAGGTCGCGCTTGACGTCGAGGTTTTCGACGATCGCCTCGACGACCAGCCTGCAGTCGGCGAAGCCTTCGAGCGTCGGCGCGGCCACCAGCCGCGCCATCGTCGCGTCGCGCTGCGCCGCATCGAGCTTGCCCTTGTCGACCTGCCTGCCGAGAACCTGTGCGATCGAAGCGATGGCCGTGGCGATCGCCGCGGGGTTGGTGTCATGCAGGCTCACGCGACAGCCGCACTGCGCGAGTACCTGCGCGATGCCGCGACCCATCGCACCGGCACCGACGACGCCGACAGCCAGGCCGGGAAGTTGAGGGTCGAACGTCATGGGCGCGTGGATGGCCGAAGCCTCGAGGTCGGGAGGCGGAATGGTACGCCACGGTCGGCAAGCGTCGTGGCGGCCCGCGGCCCCTTTGCCGCGCGGTCGACAACGGCGACAATCAGGGCCTGCCCCCCATTTCCACGGATCGTCCCATCCCATGATCAGAGACGCTGAAACCCATCGCATGCTGCTGGACGCCGTGTCGCGCTTCGTCCGCGAACGGCTGATCCCCGCTGAGAACGAGGTCGCCGAGACCGACGCGATCCCGCACGACATCGTCGCCGCGATGCGCGACATCGGGCTGTTCGGGCTCACAGTGCCCGAGGAGTTCGGCGGCTTCGGACTGACGATGGAGGAAGAGGTCGACGTGACTTTCGAGCTGACGCGCGCGTCGCCGGCCTTCCGCTCGATCATGGGCACGAACAACGGCATCGGTTCCCAGGGGATCGTGATCGACGGGACGCCGGAGCAGAAGGCGCGCTGGCTGCCGCGGCTCGCGTCCGGCGAACTGATCGGCTCGTTCGCGCTGACCGAGCCCGGCGCCGGCTCCGATGCGGCGTCGCTGACCACCACGGCGCGTCTCGACGGCGATGCCTACGTCGTCAACGGCACCAAGCGCTACATCACCAATGCACCCGAGGCCGGCATCTTCACGCTGATGGCGCGGACCGACCCGGCGCAACGCGGCGCGGCCGGCGTCTCGGCCTTCATCGTCGAGGCCGGCTCGCCGGGGATCACGGTCGGCAAATCCGACCGGAAGATGGGCCAGCGCGGCGCGCACACGGCCGACGTCATCTTCGAGAACTGCCGCGTGCCCGCCGGGAACCTGATCGGCGGCAGGGAGGGGATGGGCTTCAAGACCGCGATGAAGGTGCTCGACAAGGGGCGGCTGACCATCGGCGCGGCCTGCGTCGGGTCGGCGTCGCGGATGCTCGACGACACCATCGCCTACACGCTCGAGCGCAAGCAGTTCGGCGAGCCGATCGCGCAGTTCCAGCTGATTCAGGCGATGCTGGCCGACAGCCAGGCGGAGTTGTACGCGGCGCGGTCGATGATCGTCGACGCGGCTCGCCGCCGCGACGACGGGCAGGACGTCGGCATCCATGCATCGTGCTGCAAGCTGTTCGCTTCCGAGATGTGCGGACGGGTTGCCGATCGCTGCGTGCAGGCGCACGGCGGCGCCGGCTACATCAGCGATTACGCGATCGAGCGCTTCTACCGCGACGTGCGGCTGTTCCGCATCTACGAAGGAACCACGCAGATCCAGCAGATCATCATCGGCCGCGCACTGGCGAAGCAGGGCGCTTCGATCCGCTATTGAATCGTCCGGCACTGCTGGAGTCTGTCCGGTTCCTGCGGCGCAGCGTTGCAGCCACGGTACGCCCCCTGTGCAGTACGAGGGCTTTGCGGCAGAATCCATGCGGCAACCGAGCCCGTATCCAGCGGGCCTTGCGGAGGCGCCCGCCGGTTCGCGGGCGACGGTGCTCGTCAAGCAGGGGGAAATTTGGCCGTAGCGCTTAGAGGGGACGCAGGGTCGTCGAGCCGATCTTCATCGAACGACTCGCACCTGGCGCACGGCTGCATCGGTTTCGGCGACCGCATCTCCCTGATGCGGCTTCGCGTCGTGGTCGTACTGCTCGGCGCGTTGGCTTCGATGGGGTCGGCCGACGCCGGAGCGATGGGCCTCGGCGCCGCGTCGGTGAATTCGGCGCTCGGCGAGCCGCTGAGGATGTCGTTTCCGGTTTCGGCGCGTCGCGACGAAGACGTCGGCTGCGTCACGGTCCGCGCCAAGAGTAACGATCTGCCGTCGGTGCTCAATGCGCGGACGGCGGTGATCCGCAACGGTTTCCAGACGCGCGTCGAAGTGCGCAGTGCGCAGTCGATCGACGAGCCGGCGATCGGGCTCGTCGTATCCGTCGGGTGCAGCTCGCCGATTTCGCGCGAATACGTGGTGTTCCTCGACCCGCCGTCGATCGCACCGCTGGCCCCTGCGTTGGAATCGGCCGAAGCTCAGCCCGCCTCCGTGCCGGCGCGCATGCCGGTCCGTCGTCCGGAGGCGCGACGTCCGCAGGCCGCCGCAGTCGCGTCAGTCCAGCCTGGCGGCGGTGCGGCCGCGCGCGGATCCGCACCGCGCAGACCGAACGCGCGGGCCGCGG
>JBDTIS010000008.1:0-11967 GCA_039936235.1 Burkholderiaceae bacterium
GGCTCGAACCCGCGTGCCTTGCCGGGCGCGCCGTTCGACGAGAAGCTGGTGCTGTCGAATACCGGCGCGCTGGCGATCCCCGACGTGCCGAAGAAGCTCGCCCTCATCGGTGCCGGCGTCATCGGCCTCGAGATGGGCAGCGTGTGGCGCAGGCTCGGATCGGAAGTCACCGTGCTCGAAGCGCTGCCGGCGTTCCTCGGCGCGGTCGACGAGCAGATCGCCAAGGAAGCGCACAAGGCGTTCGACAGGCAGGGTCTGAAGGTCACGCTCGGCGTCAGGATCACGAAAGTCACGACCGCTTCGGAGCACGTTACCGTCGAATGGGACGACGCCGAAGGCAAGGCACAGAAGGGCACCTTCGACCGTCTGATCGTCTCGATCGGCCGCGTGCCGAACACCCACGGACTGAACGGCGAAGCGGTCGGACTGGAACTCGATGAGCGCGGCTTCGTCGTCGTCGACGATGATTGCAGGACGAATGTCGAGAACGTCTGGGGCATCGGCGACGTCGTGCGCGGTCCGATGCTCGCGCACAAGGCCGAGGAAGAAGGGTCGGCCGTCGCCGAACGGATCGTCGGCCAGAAGCCGCACGTCGACTTCAACACGGTGCCGTGGGTGATCTACACGCATCCGGAAATCGCGTGGGTCGGTCAGACCGAGCAGTCGCTCAAGGCCGCCGGTCGCGACTACAGGGCCGGCACGTTCCCGTTCCTCGCGAACGGCCGTGCGCGGGCGCTCGGCGACACGACCGGGATGGTCAAGGTGCTCGCGGACGCGAAGACCGACGAGATCCTCGGCGTCCACATGGTCGGACCGGGCGTCTCGGAGCTGATCGCCGAAGCCGTCGTCGCGATGGAGTTCAGGGCGTCGTCCGAAGACATCGGCCGCATCTGCCATGCCCACCCGTCGTTGTCCGAGGCGACCAAGGAAGCGGCCCTCGCCGTCGACAAGCGCGCGCTCAATTTCTGAGAAGCGTGGCGAAAGGCGTGATCGCTTGTTCCTGCGCGGCCGGGCGCGTGCGGTCGGCCGATCGATGAACGTCCGCGAATCCTACGATCACGCCGTCGCGCGCCGCGGCTTCAGGCCGGACGACGCGCAACGGGTCGCGGTCGAGCGGCTGCAGCGCCTCTACGACGACTTCGTCGCGTTCAAGAAGAAGCGCCCCAATGCGTTGATGAAGGCGCTGTCGCGGACGCCCGCGCCGCGCGGCGTCTACCTGTGGGGAGGTGTCGGACGCGGCAAGAGCTTCCTGATGGACAGCTTCTACTCGGTCGTCGATGTGCGACGCAAGACGCGCATCCATTTCCACGAGTTCATGCGTGGCATCCATCTCGAACTCGACACGTTGAAGGGCATGAGCGATCCGCTCGACGAGGTTGCACGGCGGATCGCGAAGAAGTACCGGCTGATCTGCTTCGACGAGTTCCACGTCAGCGACATCGCCGACGCGATGATCCTGCACCGACTGCTGCTCGCGCTGTTCGACCTCGGCGTCGTGTTCGTGATGACGTCCAACTATCGCCCCGACACGCTGTATCCCGACGGGCTGCATCGCGACCGCATGCTGCCGGCGATCGCATTGATCGAGGAACATCTCGACATCCTCAACGTGGACGGCGGCACCGACTATCGCACTCGCATGCTGGAACAGACGCAGATTTACCTGACGCCGCTCGGCGCTGCCACCGACCGTGCGCTGCGCAAGGCGTTCGAGTCGATCGCAGAGGTCGGCGACGAGGACGCGCGGCTGACGATCGAGACGCGGGTCATCAAGGCGCTGCGCCGCGCCGGCGGCGTGGTGTGGTTCGACTTCGCGACCCTCTGCGGCGGTCCGCGTTCGCAGAACGACTACCTCGAACTCGCGAACCGCTTCCATACGTTGATCCTGTCCGAGGTCCCGCAGATGAGCGCCGCGCTGTCGTCCGAAGCGCGTCGCTTCACGTGGCTCGTCGATGTCTGCTACGACCGCCGCGTGAAGCTGATCATCTCGGCGGCCGTGCCGGCCGAAGAGCTGTATACGGTCGGTACGCTCGTCAATGAATTCCAGCGGACGGTCAGCCGCCTCCACGAGATGCAGTCGGTCGAATACCTGCGGTCCGAGCGCCGCGCGGCGCGGGTGGATCTTTGATGGTCGATAATCGGTCGATGCACCGTTCTTTCCGTCATCTCGTCTCGTGCGCGCTCGCCACTGCCGCCGTCGCATCCGCCTTCGCCGTCGGTGCGCAGGCGGAAACGGCGAAGGGGCCCGCTCCCGGTTCCCTCGGCGAGCAGTTCCCGTCCGGTTCGATCGACTCGGTCGCACGTGCCGATGCCGCGCTCGCGATGACGAGCGGCGCGCGGGCGCACGTCGAGCTCGAATACAAGGCCGACGCGCGCGCATGCCTCAAGGTGTTCCTGGTCAACGATTGCATCGACAAGGCGCGCGAGCTGCAGCGTGACCGTCTCGTCGACATCGAGACGGTCGAACTCGAGGCGAATCGCTACAAGCGCCGCGACAAGGCGGACCGCCTCGATGCCGACCGCGCGAAGCGCGAGGCCGAACGCGCGGCCAACGCGAAGGCCGACGACGACGTGCGGGCACGCAACCGGAAGACCTTCGAAGAACGGCAGGACACGTCGGTGCGCGAGGCGGAGGTGCGCAAGCGTTCGGAAGCGATCCATGCGCTGCCCCCGAAGCCGCACAAGTCCGCGATCAAGGTGGCACCCCCTGCGATTACAGAGATCGAAGCGAAGCAGCGCCAGAAGAACGCGGCCGATCATGCGCTGAAGGTCCAGGAGGCCGACGCGCATATGAAGGACATCGATCGACGCGCGCTCGCGAAAGCGGCGGACCGCAAGCGGCGTGCCGAAGAGAAAGCCGCGAAGGATGCGAAGGCCACTGCCGCTGCAGCCGCTCCTCCGAAGTCCTGACGTGCGTCCGAACGCGCTTCAGAGGCGCGGCGGGCGCGCCACGCGTTCCTTGACCAGTTCTCGGCCCCCGAGTGGCGCAGGCGTCGCCAGTGATTCCATCCGGACGATCGCGAGCGTGCAGTTGTCGCCACTGCCTTCGGCGCGTTCGCGCGCGATGTGGATCAACCTCTCCGATGCCTGGCGCACCGGATAGGTCGCGAGCACGAGCGCCAGTTCGCTGTCGGTCACGTAGTGCCACAACCCGTCGGTGCACACGAAGAACGTGTCGCCGGCGGCCAGCGTCTCGGTGCTTCCGAAGTCGATCGATGGTTGCTTGTTGGTACCCAACGCATGCGTCAGCAGGTTCGAGAGCCGATGCATGCTCGCGCTTTTGCGATCGAGCTTGCCTTCGCTGACGAGCTGCTCGACGTACGAATGGTCCATCGTGCGGCCGAGCAGCTTGCCTTCGCGAAAGCGATAGATGCGGCTATCGCCTACGTGCGCCCAGTCCGCGCGATGCGGCTGCACGACCAGCGCCGCGATCGTGCTGTGGGGTTCCGTCTCGGTCGACAGCGCCGACAACCGGATCACCAGGTGCGCTTCGCGAACGATCTCGGTCAGAAGCGACTGGATCGATTCGCCGATCGAGTACTCCTCGAACAGGTTCTTCGCGGTGCCCATGACCTGCTGCGCCGCCATCGCGCCGCCGGTCTTGCCGCCCATGCCATCCGCGACGATGAACAGCGCCGAGCCGGGCAGTCGCCGTGACGTGAAGATGCCGACGCGGTCCTGCTGTTCGGCGCGATCGCCGATGTGCTGACCGGTACATGCGGTGATGCGCAGCGCACCCGAAACCGCGGCGGCCGCGGCTTGTCCGCCAACTTGTGGATGCTCTGCCATCACCGATGCGGCTTTACAATGTGAGTCCGCCGCATTATGGCATGCACAGCTAGGCCATCACCCGTCATGGAAGACCAGGTCACCCACTACCGCATCGTCGAACTGCAGGTCGAGCATCGCGACCTCGACGACGTGATCGCCCGGCTCGTCGCCATCCCGGGCCATGACGAACTCCAGCTGCGACGGCTGAAGAAGAAGAAGCTGCAGATCAAGGACCAGATCCTGCAATTGCAGATCCAGCTCGTGCCGGACATCCCGGCCTGATGCGCTGCTGCTGAGCGTTCTTCGTTCCCCCGACCCGTTGTCTTCCACCGCATCCGAGCGAGGCGCCGTCCTCGCGGACATCTTCTCCGCGACGGGCGCGCTCGCGACCCGCGTGCACGGCTACCGTCCGCGCGAGGGGCAGTTGGAGATGGCGGAGGCCGTGGCCGCTGCGATCGACGCGTGCGGCACGCTGATCGCCGAGGCCGGTACCGGGACCGGCAAGACCTTCGCGTATCTCGTGCCCGCGTTGTTGTGGGGCGGCAAGGTGATCATCTCGACCGGGACCAAGACGCTGCAGGACCAGTTGTTCCGCAAGGACGTTCCGATGGTGCGTGCGGCGCTGCAGGCACCGGTGACGGTCGCACTGCTGAAGGGCCGCTCGAACTACGTCTGCCACGAATATCTCAAGCGGACGCAGGAAAACGGCCGGCTGACGTCGCGCCAGGACGCGGTCCACCTGCGGTCGATCGTGCGCTTCGCACAGTCGACCGGCAGCGGCGACCGCGCCGAACTGGCCGAGGTGCCGGAGCTGGCACCGATCTGGAACCTTGTCACGTCGACGCGCGACAACTGCCTCGGCTCCGAGTGCACGCACTATCGCGAGTGCTTCGTGATGAAGGCGCGCCGCGCTGCGCAGGAGGCCGATGTCGTCGTGGTCAATCATCACCTGTTCTTCGCCGACCTCGTGTTGCGCGATGAAGGGATCACGGACCTGTTGCCGACCGCGAACACGGTGGTATTCGACGAGGCCCATCAGCTGCCGGAAACAGCGACGCTGTTCTTCGGCGAGACGGTCTCCACCGCGCAGCTCCTCGAGCTCGCGCGCGACGTACTGGCAGAAGGACATACCCATGCGCGCGACGCGGCGCGCTGGGTCGAGGAGATCGCGCCGCTCGAGAAGGCCGCGCGCGACCTGCGGCTGTCGCTCGGCATCGACACCCAGCGCCTCAACTTCAATCAGCTACCGGCGTCCGCGCCTTTCCACGCGGCGCTCGCCGACGTGCATCGCGTGCTGCTGGCGCTGGCCGTCACGCTCGAGCACCAGGCCGAACGCGCGGAGACTATCGAACAATGCTGGCGGCGCGCCCTGCAGCTCGCCGAGCGCATCGCGCGCTGGCAGATCGGCGACAGCGAGGTCGTTGCGCCGACCATCCGCTGGCTCGAGGCCTTCACGCACACGTTGCAGATGCATCGCACACCGCTGTCGGTCGCGGAGGTCTTCAACCGCGAGCGCGACGGGAGTCCGCGTGCGTGGATCTTCACGTCGGCCACGCTCGCGGTGAAGAACGACTTCGACCACTTCACCGCGCAGCTCGGCCTTTCGTCGGCCGATGCGAAGAGCTGGCCGAGTCCGTTCGACTACGCGAAGCAGGGTCTGCTGTATCTGCCGGAAGGGTTGCCGGATCCGATGTCACCGCGCTACACGGCGTCGGTGGTGGACGCGGCCTGGCCGCTGATCCGCGCCGCCGGCGGCAGGACCTTCGTGCTGTGCACGACGCTGCGCGCGGTACGAACGGCCGGCGATCTGTTGCGCGAGCGTCTGAAAGAGGAGGGCTTGGACTTCCCGCTGCTGCAGCAGGGCGAAGGCAGCCGCAGCGAGTTGCTCGAACGCTTTCGTCGCGCCGGCAATGCAGTGCTGGTCGGCAGCCAGAGCTTCTGGGAAGGGATCGACGTCCGCGGCAAGGCACTGTCGCTGGTCGTGATCGACAAGCTGCCGTTCGCGCCGCCGGACGATCCGGTGCTCGCGGCGCGCCTCGACGCGCTCGCGAAGCGCGGCGGCAATCCGTTCATGGACTACCAGCTGCCGACCGCGGTGATCAGCCTCAAGCAGGGGGCGGGGCGGTTGATCCGCGACGAAACCGATCGTGGCGTGCTCATGATCTGCGACCCGCGGCTCGTGACGAAGCCCTACGGTCGGCGCATCTGGCAGAGCCTGCCGCCGTTCAGGCGGACGCGCGACGAAGCAGTGGCGACCGCTTTCTTCGACGAGGCGGAAATCCGGCTGTCCGACGATGGCGAGGACGACGCGCGGCTTGTCATGCCGGTCGAAGCGACCGACCGGTTGCCGCTCACCAGAGCTTCCACCACGGATTCTTTTCCTTGACGGCCAGCGTCGACGCCGGGAAATTGGCATCGAGGACGCGCTTCGCGTCGTCGCGCAGCTGCGGCAGCGCCAGTCCGTCGTAGGCCGCGACCATGATCTGCAGCGCGTCGCGCACCGCCGGCGCCTGCTGATATTGACGCACGACGATTTCGGCGCGATTGGCCGCAGCCACGTAGGCGCCGCGCCGCAAGTAATAGCGCGCCACGTGGACTTCGTGGGCGGCCATCGCGTTGACGAGATACTTGAGACGAATCACCGCGTCGGGGCTGTACTTGCTGTCCGGGTAGCGGGTGATGAGTTCGCGAAACGCATCGAACGCGTCGCGCAGGGCCTTCGGGTCGCGCTCGGTCAGGTCCTGCTGCGCGAGCGAGCCGAGCAGCCCGAGGTTGTCGTTGAAGTTGACCAGGCCCTTGAGGTACCAGAGATAGTCGACGTTCGGACTGTTCGGGTACTGTTTGATGAAGCGGTCGGCGGCAGCCAGGGAGAGATCCTTCTCGCCGTCCTTGTACTGCGCGTAGGCGATCTCCATCTGCGCCTGCTGGGCGTAGCGGCCGAACGGGAACCGCGACTGCAGCGACTCGAAGTACTTGATGGCGGCCGTGTAGCCGCCGGCGGACATCTCGTCCTCGGCTTCCGAATACAATCGTTGCGCGGTCCAGTTGGCCGTCTTGTCGCTGGAGTCGCCGCTCAGCAAGCCGCAGCCGCCGAGCACCATCGCGATCGCGCACGAAGCGATGACCGTGCGGCCCGATCTGCCGAGGATGGCCTTCAACAGGCGGGCGACACGGACTCGACCGCCGGCTGCCACCGCACTCGCGTTCGATGCAGAAGGCATCGACGCACCACCGGAAAGATTCGCTTCCTTCATGCCGCAACCCGCCTCGATCGAAGCCGGCGAGTATAGCCGATGGGACGACGACGATCTCCTGCCGGACGACCGTGGAACGGCGGGCGTCGCCCCCGTCGTCGATGCCACTTCGGGCGTCGATCCACTGCTGCTGCTCGCAGGTCGGGAGGCGGACGGCAGCCGCCTAGACAAGTGGCTGGCGCTGCGGTTGCCTGCGTATTCCCGCAGCCGGCTGCAGCGCTGGATCGTCGACGGCCGCGTGTCGATCGCCGGACGCGTCGTCGCGACGCGCGACCCGGTCTGGGCCGGCGACACGATCCGCGTCGAGCCGCAGCCGACCGACGACGAAAGCGCGTTCCTGGCGGAAGACATCCCGCTGGACATCGTCCACGAGGACGACACGCTGATCGTGCTCGACAAGCGCGCCGGACTGGTCGTGCATCCGGCCAGCGGCAACTGGAGCGGCACGGTCCTCAACGGGCTGCTGCATCACGCGCCGTCGCTCGCGGCCGTGCCGCGGGCCGGCATCGTCCATCGCCTCGACAAGGACACCAGCGGACTGATGGTCGTCGCGAAGACGCTGGTCGCGCAGACCGATCTCGTGCGGCAACTGCAGGCGCGCACGGTGGGCCGCACCTATGTCGCCATGGTCCACGGTACGCCGCCCGCGTCCGGCCGCGTCGCATGGGCGATCGGCCGCGACCCGCGCGACCGCATGCGGATGAAGGCGTTCAGGACCGATGGCGACGGACATCCGACCGCGAAGCAGGCGGCGACGCGTTTCGAGACGCTCGCGTCGGTCGGGACCGTGCGCGGCAAGAGTGCATCGCTGGTGGTCTGCAGGCTCGAGACCGGCCGCACCCATCAGATCCGCGTTCACATGCAGGCGATCGGTCACCCGCTGCTGGGCGACGTCACCTACGGCGGCGCGCACGGTGCACCGGCGTTCGGGAGGCAGGCCCTGCATGCATGGCATCTGCGGCTGATCCATCCGGCGTGCAGGCAGCCGATGGCTTGGCGCGCGGACCTGCCGGCCGATATGGCCGCGCTGGCGGAGACGCTAGGCTTCGATACCGGGTGTCTGCTGACGTCGGCGCTGACCGAGCCCGATGACTGACGGGACCGACTGGATCGTTCCCGACTGGCCGGCGCCTGCGAACGTGCGCGCGCTGATGACCACCCGCAACGGCGGCGTCAGCGACGGGCCCTGGGCCGGACATGCCGGTGGCGGGATGAACCTCGGCCTCGGCTCGGGCGATGCGCGCGAAGCGGTGCTCGCGAACCGCGCGCTGCTCGAACGTGATCTGCCGTCGCGTCCTGCCTGGCTGCAGCAGGTGCACGGCACCCGCGTCGTCGACGCAGCGATGGTCAGCGCGCAGACGACCGTCGCGGACGCGTCGTACAGCACGGCGACCGGCACCGTGTGCGCGATCCTCGTCGCCGATTGCATGCCGGTGCTGTTCTGCGATCGCGACGGCTCACGGGTCGCTGCCGCTCACGCCGGCTGGCGCGGCCTCGCCGGCGGCGTGCTCGAGGCCACGCTGACTGCCAGCGAACTCGCCAACGATCGGACGATGGCCTGGATCGGCCCGGCAATCGGGCCGTCGCGCTTCGAAGTCGGCGACGACGTCCGCGACGCGTTCATCGCCGCGTCCGGGGACGACTCCGTCGCAGCGGCATTCATGCCGTCGACGGCTGGCAAGTGGCTGGCCGATCTGCCGGCGCTCGCGCGGCTGCGGCTCGAAGCCTGCGGCGTGCGCGACATCCATCCGAGCGGGCTGTGCACGGCATCGGACCCGCGACGCTTCTATTCGTATCGGCGCGATGGCGTCACTGGGCGGATGGCTGCCCTGATCTGGCTCGATCGATGATCGTCGCGATGCCGCTTTCCCGCCCGAGCCTCCCACGGACTCCGCAATGGCGCGTCCTCCGTTGTCGGCGCGCATGATCACTTTCAAGGAACTGCGATGAACCACAGCCGGCGTCATCCGACACCCGACGGAGCAGACAAAGCATGACTTCCACCTCTCCGAGCGCGCTGCACGGCCTGCGCGTGATCGAAATGGGTCAACTGATCGCCGGTCCGTTCGCCGGCAAGACGCTGGGCGAATTCGGCGCCGACGTGATCAAGATCGAAGCGCCCGGCGCCGGCGACCCGTTGCGCAACTGGCGGCTAATCAAGGACGGCACCTCCGTCTGGTGGCAGGTGCAGTCGCGCAACAAGCGCTCGATCGCGCTCGATCTACGCAACGTCGAAGGCCAGGCGATCGCGCGCAAGCTGATTCAGGAAGCCGACGTGCTGATCGAGAACTTTCGCCCCGGCACACTCGAAGGCTGGGGCATGGGTTACGAGGCCCTATCGAAGCTGAACCCCGGACTCGTCATGCTGCGTATCTCCGGCTACGGCCAGACCGGGCCGTACCGCGACTTGCCGGGATTCGGCGCGATCGGCGAGGCGATGGGTGGCCTTCGCCATCTCACCGGCGAGCCGGGCCGCGTACCCGTCCGCTGCGGTGTCTCGATCGGCGACACGCTTGCCGCCCTGCATGGCACGATCGGCGTCCTGACCGCGCTCCATCACCGCAACGTGAACGGCGGGCAGGGACAGGTGATCGATGTGGCGCTCCACGAAGCCGTGTTCAACGTGATGGAGAGCCTCGTTCCGGAATACAGCGCGAGCGCCGCAGTGCGCGAGCCTGCCGGCAGCGCGCTGCCGGGCATCGCGCCGTCGAATGCCTATCGATGCCTCGATGGCTACGTGCTGATCGCCGGCAACGGCGACAGCATCTTCAAGCGTTTGATGCACACGATGGGCCGTGCCGATCTGGGCGGCGACGCTGAACTCGCCGGCAACGAAGGCCGCGTCGCGCGGGTCGCGGAAATCGACGCGGCCATCGAAGCATGGACCGCGTCGCAACCGGTCGAGCAGGTGCTCGACCGGCTGGGAGCGGTGCGCGTGCCTGCCGGCAAGGTCTATACCGCGAAGGACATCGTCGAAGACCCGCATTACCGTGCGCGCGACATGATCCTGCGGCAGCAGACGCGCGACGGTTATGAGCTCGAGGTCCCGGGCATCGTGCCCAAGCTGCTCGGAACGCCGGGAACGGTGCGCTCTTCCGCGCCGAAGCTCGGCGACGACACCGATGCGGTACTGGCCGAGCTCGGCTTTTCCGACCAGGACATCGCCGCGCTGCGCGACAGGAAGGTGGTGGCATGAATGCATATGGAACGGCACCGGCAAGCGCACCTACTCGCAGGAAGACGGCACGCGCGACGTATTGCTCCGACGTGAACGCTGACCAGCCAGCCGAGGTTCGCGCGGTTTGACACTCGTTGACGCGGACGCGCAGAATCGGTCGGATTGCCGCAGGACAATACGGCTCATAAGAATAAAGGAGACACGCATGGAAGGCTTGCCCTTTGCCTGGCCCGTCCCCGGTCTCGCGCCGACGAACGCGGGCCTCGTCGATCCGATGCAGTGGTTCAAGGCGATCTCCGGCGGGATGACGATTCCCGGCATGCCGGTGCAGCCCGCACCCGACACGACCCAGTTCAGGCTCGACCCGGCGAAGATGCTCGCACTGCAGAGCGATTACTCGCGCGAGCTGTCCTCGTTGTGGTCGACGTGGACTGCCGGCAAGCAGGCGAAGCTCGCCGACAAGCGCTTCGGCGCCGAGTCGTGGACCGGTCCGCACGCGTTCTTCGCCGACCTCTATCTGCTCAACGCGCGCTTCATCTACGGGATGACCGACGCCGTCGAGGCCGATGCGAAGACGCGCGCGAAGATCCGCTTCGGGGTCCAGCAGTGGGTCGATGCGATGGCGCCGTCGAACTATCTCGCGCTGAACCCGGACGCACTCAAGAAACTGGTCGACTCGAAAGGGGAGAGCCTGCGGTCTGGCATCTCGATGTTCGTCGCCGACGCGTTGAAGGGGCGCATCTCGATGACCGACGAATCGGCCTTCGAAATCGGACGCAACGTCGCGACCAGCGAAGGCAGCGTGGTCTTCGAGAACGAGATCATCCAGCTGATTCAGTACAAGCCACTGACTGCGACGGTCTACGAGAAGCCGCTGCTGATCGTGCCGCCGTGCATCAACAAGTTCTACATCCTCGACCTGCAGCCCGACAACTCCCTGGTTCGCAACGCGGTGTCCGAAGGCCATACGACGTTCCTGATCTCGTGGCGCAATCCGATGGCCGAGCAGGCCGCGCTGACCTGGGACGACTACCTCGAGGACGGCATCATCAAGGCCATCGACGTCGTGCGCGACATCGCTAAGCAGAAGACCATCGACATGCTGGGCTTCTGCGTCGGCGGCACGATGCTGACGACCGCGCTCGCCGTGCTCGCCGCGCGAGAGAGCGGCGTCGACGCGCAACCTGCCGCGTCGCTGACACTTCTGACGACGCTGCTCGACTTCTCCGACACCGGCATCCTCGACGTCTTCGTCGACGAGGCTTCGGTCCGTAAGCGCGAGAAGGCGCTCGGCGGGATCGACGGCGGCGATGTCGGGCTGATGCCGGCGCGCGACCTCGCGACGTCGTTCTCGTTCCTGCGGCCGAACGACCTGGTGTGGAATTACGTCGTCAGCAACTACCTGAAAGGCGAGGCCCCGCCACCGTTCGATTTGCTGTACTGGAACGCGGACAGCACCAATCTGCCCGGTCCGTTCTTCGTCTGGTACCTGCGCAACACGTATCTCGAGAACAAGCTGATGCAGCCGGGTGCGACCACCGTCGGCGGCGTGCCGGTCGACCTGTCGAAGATCAAGTCGCCGGTCTTCATCTACGGCTCACGCGAAGACCACATCGTCCCGTGGCCCGCGGCCTATGCGAGCACGCAGGTGCTGAAGGGTCCGAAACGATTCGTGCTCGGCGCGTCGGGTCACATCGCCGGCGTCATCAATCCGCCGTCGAAGAAGAAGCGCAGCCACTGGACCTTCGATCCGCCGGGAGGCCG
>JBDTIS010000009.1:0-11351 GCA_039936235.1 Burkholderiaceae bacterium
GGCACGGAATTGGGCCCCGGCCCGCGCCGGGGTGACAGACAGGAATTCGAAGCCGGCCGGACCTTTTCGACGACACTCGACCCCATTCGCAGCACCGCGCCGTTGATAGCGTCATCGCTCACTCACGGAGAACGGCCATGCGTCACCCCGCCCTTGCCCTCCTCGCAGGTGCTCTCGCGCTCTGCGCAGCCGTGCCCGCGCATGCCGTCGGCCAGCTCGTCGATGTCCAGGTCGTCGATCGCGACACCGGCGAGACGCTGACGCCGATCCGCTACAAGGGCGACTGGTGGATCGCCGGCAAGCCCGGCGCGCGTTACGGCGTCACGCTGCTCAGCCGCAGCCCGCAGCGCACGCTCAACGTCGTCGCGGTCGACGGCGTCAACGCGATCTCCGGCGATACGGCCGCCTGGAACCAGACCGGTTACGTCCTGAGCCCGTATCAACGAACGCAGATCGACGGATGGCGGAAGGACATGAACCGGATCGCGGCGTTCGCGTTCACGACCCTGCCCGACTCGTATGCGGCGCGCACCGGCCGCCCGGCCGATGTCGGCGTGATCGGCATCGCGACCTTCAGCGAGAAGCCGAGGCCGGCGCCGACCGCACGTCCCCATGTCGCACCGGGAGAGATCGAGCGATCGGCCCCGGCGCCTCAGTCGTCGGTCAGCGACGCGTCCAATGCGCCGGCGGCGAAGGCCTACCTGTACGACGACTACGCAGCACGTCGCGAGAGCCTCGGCACCGGACACGGCGAGATCGAACAGTCGTCCATCGGCTACGTCGGCTTCAACCGTGCGCAAAGCGCGCCGAACGAGATCGTCACGATCCACTACGATCGCGCCGAGAACCTGATCGCGATGGGGATCATGCCGTCGCCTTACCTCTCGCCTGTCACCGCCAATCCGTTCCCGGGCAGCGGCCGTTTCGTCGCGGACCCGCCACCGCGCTGAGGATGTCGCATGGACGATGCCTGACCGATGAACGACGCGGCCGATGAAGCGGACGAAGACCTGATGCTGGCTTATGCGGCAGGCGACGCATCGGCATTCACGCGCCTCTACGATCGTCACGAGCGGGCCGTCCATCGCTACTTCCGGCGCCAGGGCGTTGCCGCACAACAGGCCGATGACCTGCTGCAGGAGACCTGGATGGCGATCCTGCGCAGCGCGGCCCGCTACACGGTGGAGGCCCGCTTCACGACGCTGCTGTACCTGATCGCGCATCGCAAGCTGATCGATCACTGGCGCGCGAAGAAGCAGCAGGTACTGCTGGACGATGCGGCCGACGACCCGGACGGCGACGCCGACGGAACACCGTGGATCGAATCGATCGCGGACGGCGATGCGGCTCGCCCCGACGTCCGGGCGATGTCGCGACAGCAGGCCGAGGCCTTCATCGCTGCGGTAGGCCACCTGCCCGCGGCGCAGCGCGCGGCCTTCCTGCTGCACATCGACGGCGAGTTGACGATGGAACAGATGGCGGCCGTCACCAGAGTCGGTATCGAGACCCTGAAGAGCCGCCTGCGCTATGCGACGAAGCGCGTGCGGCTCGCCTGCGCCGACTGGCTGGAGCCTCGCGCGACGGAATCGGCAGGAGAACGTGATGCGTCCTGACGACGAGGTCGAAGCGCTGCGCGAGGCACATCGCATCGCATCGGACCGGATCGATGAAAGGCCAGATGCCGCCGTGAGGGCCGCCGTGCTCGCCGCGGCTGCGCGTGGCGTCGAAGCGCGGCCTCGACTGGCGACGACGCAGACTTCGAAGCCGTCGGCATCGGGGCCGTTCCGCGCAGGCCGCTGGCCGTTGTCGGCTGCGGCGCTGCTGGTCGTATCGGTCCTGACCGGCGTGATCGCCACACGCGTACTGCGTGACAGTCCGGAACGGCTCACCACGGTCGCCTCGTCGGTGCCGCCACCGCAAATCGAGAAGGCGGCTGACAGCGAGTCGAAGACCGCGCCGGCCAGTCCGGCAGCAACGACGGGGCCCGCGCGCACCGGGCGGCCGAAGATCACAGTCGACGACTCGCACAGGCGTGAGGCACCGCGCGCCGTCCAGCGACCGGCGCCCGCTCCATTCCCTTCGCCGGCTTCGTCGATGGCGGCGCCGGCTCGGGCGCACGAAGCGCGGCCGGATTTCCGCGCGAAAGCAGAAGCCGCTGCTTCGTCGAACGACAGCGCCGACGCGCTGGCCGCGGAAACGACAGCGCTTCCTGCCGGGACCGGTGCAGTGCGCGCCGCGCCGGCACCGAGCACTACACGATCCCGGATCGGGCGAGCCGCCGAGCCGGCGACGCCGGAGGCCTGGATCGAAAGGATCGTCAAGCTGCGTGCCGACGGCAACGACGTCGAGGCCGATCGGGAACTCGAGGCGTTGCGCCGGCGCTATCCGGGTTTCGAGATCGCGACCGGCGCGCTGAAGACCAGCGGCACTCGCTGAGCAGCGGAATCAGTCTTCCCGCAGGCGCATCCGATGCAGCGCGATCTCGTCGCGCACGCGCAGCGGCGCCGTCCCGCCGACATGCCGGCGACTCGCGACCGAACCCTCCAGCGTCAGCACCGCGTGAACGTCTTCGCCGATCGCATCGCCCGCCCGACCCACCGCGGCACGCAACTCCGGCAGCGACAGATCTGCCAGGTCGACCCCGCGGTCCGCACAGACGCGCACCGCATGCGCCACGGCCTCGTGCGCGTCGCGGAACGGCAGCCCGGTCTTCACGAGATAGTCGGCCAGGTCGGTGGCCGTCGCGAAGCCTTCGCGTGCGGCCGCACGCATCGCGTCCGGCTTGACGATGATCCCGAGGATCATCTCGGCGAAGATCGCCAGCGTGTCGTCGAGCGTGTCGGCCGCGTCGAACAGCGGCTCCTTGTCTTCCTGATTGTCCTTGTTGTACGTCAGCGGCTGGCCCTTCATCAGCGTCAACAGGCCCATCAGGTCGCCGTAGACCCGGCCCGTCTTGCCGCGCGCGAGTTCGGCCGCGTCGGGATTCTTCTTCTGCGGCATGATCGACGAGCCGGTGCAGAAGCGGTCCGCGATGTCGATGAACGCGTAACGCGGACTCATCCACAACACCAGCTCTTCGGCCAGCCGCGAGATGTGCATCATCGCCAGCGATGCGGCCGACGCGAACTCGATCGCGAAGTCGCGATCGGACACCGCATCCAGCGAGTTGTGGCACACGTCGTCGAAGCCGAGCGTCCGGGCGACACGCTCGCGATCGATCGGGAAGCTCGTGCCGGCGAGCGCCGCCGCGCCGAGCGGCAGCCGGTTGACGCGCTTGCGACAGTCGGCAAAACGGGCATCGTCGCGCGCGAACATCTCGACGTAGGCCAGCAGGTGATGGCCGAACGTGACCGGCTGCGCGACCTGCATGTGCGTGAAGCCCGGCATGATCGTGTCGGCATGCGCTTCTGCGAGCTCGAGCAGCGACCGCTGCACCGCGGCCAGCCGCTTGCGCAGCAGGTCGATCGCGCCGCGCAGCCACAGACGCATGTCGGTCGCGACCTGATCGTTGCGCGAGCGCGCAGTGTGCAGGCGCTTGCCGGCGTCGCCAACGAGTTCGGTCAGCCGGCGTTCGATGTTCAGGTGCACATCTTCGAGATCGATCGACCATGCGAAGGCGCCGCTCTCGATCTCGTCGCGGATGCGCGCCATGCCGCGGACGATAGCCGCGTGATCGTCGGTGGAGAGGATGCCGACGTGATGCAGCATCTCGGCATGCGCGAGCGACCCTTCGATGTCGACGTAGGCGAGTCGCTGGTCGAACGCCACCGACGCGGTGTAGCGCTTGAGCAGATCGGACATCGGTTCGGAGAAGCGCGCGGACCAGGCCTCGGCCTTGCGCGAGAATTGTTCTGTCATTATCTTCGGTCGGTCCGGGCGGACCTGCATGAAAGCCGCCGGGCCGGCGTTGAGGTCTCGAATCGGTGACCGCGCATGTGCCGGCGCATCCACACCAGCAAGCGGTCCGATGGAATCGCCACTGTGAAGAACGGCGTGAGCGAGGAAAGTATAAGTCAGCCCGATGCCCTGCCGGCCCTGCCCCCGGTCGGTGACGGCGCATCGCCGCGGCTCGCAGGCATCATCGGTGCGCCGGACGACATGCGCGAAGAGGCGGCGCTGGCGATCGACAGCCCGATACCCGACTGGTGCAACCTCGGGCTGGTACTGCGCATCGTCGTCGCGATCAACCTGCTGTTCCTGTGTACCGCCGCGCTGCAGGCTGGTTCGGTAGAGCAATGGCTCGATCAATGGATGCGCGTCGCGATGACGGTCGAACCGGTGTTGATCGCGAGCCTCTTCCTCGGCTGCCTGATCCGTCGCGTCACGTGGCGCTGGCCGATGCCCGTCCAGTTCACGATGGCGCTGCTGCTGCCCGGTGTCCTCACGTTCGCGACCGGTGTGTGGCTGGTCTCGATCGGCCTCGGCGAACCGGCGACGCCGTGGCGCGGCGCCGCGTTCGCGACGCTGCTGGCCGCGTCGGTGCTGTACTGGGCGCGGCTGCGCGCACGCGCCTATTCGCCGGCGCTCGCGGAAGCGCAGCTTCAGGCGCTGCAGTCGCGGATCCGTCCGCACTTCCTGTTCAACAGCCTGAACGCGGCGCTGAGTCTGATCCGCTCCGATCCGAAACGCGCCGAGACCGTGCTCGAGGATATAGCCGACCTGTTCCGCGTGCTGATGCGCGACAGCCGCGAACGCGTGCCACTGGCCACCGAGATCGCACTGTGCAGGCAATACCTCGCGATCGAGCAGCTGCGTCTGGGCGATCGCCTCACGGCCACATGGCGGGTCGACGATGCGTCGCTCGCCGCGCTCGTCCCGTCGCTGCTGCTGCAGCCGCTGATCGAGAACGCGGTGCATCACGGCATCGCACCGGCCATCGTGCCGGGGACGATCGACATCGATATCCGGCACATCGGCCGTTACCTCGACATCACGATCGCCAACCCGTGGCACGGCGAGGCCGCGGCCGAGCTGACCCGCGGCAACCGCATCGGCCTCGAGAACGTGCGGCAGCGGCTCGAACTCGTCCACGACCTCGAGGCGACCATCGACAGCGGCGCGCGCGACGGCCGCTGGGTGGTGCACATCCGCTTTCCGGCGGAACGTCGAAGCGCGCCGCGCGTCGGCCGACCCGCGTCATGAAGGCGGCTTCGGCGGGGCCCGATGCGAGCGGGCCGACCGACATGATCGACACTTTCCCGCACCCTGCCGCGCCGCTGCCGCGCATCCTGATCGTCGACGACGAGGCGCCGGCGCGCGCGCGGATGATCGACCTGCTGTCGGACATCGCGGCCGAATTCCCGCATACGTTGATCGGCGAGGCCGCCAGTGCCGGCGCGGCACTGGACCGGCTGGCAGAGGTCGTCGCCGACATCGCGCTGATCGACGTGGAGATGCCCGGCATGACCGGCATCGAGCTCGCCCAGCATCTGGGCGCACTGCCCGAACCGCCGGCGATCGTCTTCGTGACGGCCTTCGACGAGTTCGCGGTCAAGGCCTTCGAGGTCCACGCGCTCGACTACCTGATGAAGCCGGTCAGGGCAGCGCGGCTGCTCGAGGCGCTCAACCGCATCGGCGCGATCGCGGCCCGGCAGAAGCCGGCCATCTCGGCCGCGGCGCGCGAGTCGGGCGTCGCGCGCGGCCGCAGACGCGACACCATCGCGGTCGTCGAGCGCGGCCGCGTGATGCTGATTCCGATCGCCGACATCGTGTATCTGAAGGCGGAACTCAAGTACATCACGATCCGCACGGTCGACCGTGAGTACCTCACCGAAGAGCCGCTGGTGGATCTCGAGAACGAGTTCGCAGACCGCTTCGTGCGCGTCCACCGCAATGCGCTCGTCGCGCGCGGCGCGATCGCCGGCTTCGAACGCGTCGAAAGCGTCGAAAGCGACAGCGTCGGCGAGCCGCATTGGGTCGTCACGCTGCGCGACGTCAAGGAGCGTCTGCCGGTCAGCAGGCGGCAATGGCCGATCGTCAAGGAGGCGATGCGAACCTGACGACACCGGATTCCCGCGACCTTGGGTGTCGCATCACGGCCGGAGCGTCGCGACTAGACGCGCGATAATGCGCACCTCCCACAAAGGACCTGCCCATGCCGTACATCCTCGCCGATGACCGACGCAAGCTCAAACCCGCCACCGACGCGATCGCTGCCGTGATCGACGAGACCACGACCGCCGGCGACCTCAACTTCATGATCTCGTTGATGGCCAAGGCCTACATGGACGCCAAGGGGCTGCGCTACGAACACCTCAACGCGGTCGTCGGCGCGCTCGACAGCTGCAAGGCCGAGTTCCAGCGCCGCGTCGTTGCACCGTACGAAGACAGGAAGATCACCGAGAACGGCGACGTCTACTGACCGTCGGCGGACGCACATGACGAGCACCGGGCAGCGCATGCCGACGCTGTACATCCCGCATGGGGCCGGACCCTGCTTCTTCATGGACTGGAACCCGCCCGGCATGTGGCAGCGGATGGGCGACTGGCTGCGCGGCGCGATGGCGGACCTGCCGGCGAGGCCGACCACGATCCTGATGGTGTCGGCGCATTGGGAAGAGCCGCAGTTCACCGTCGGCGATGCGGCGCAGCCCGGCATGCTGTTCGACTACAGCGGCTTCCCGCCGCACACCTACCAGTTCCGCTATGGGTCCCCCGGCAGCCCCGAGGTCGCGAAGCGCGTGCGTAGTCTGCTCGACGACGCCGGGCTGCAGCACGGCGCGAACGGCGAGCGCGGCTACGATCACGGAATGTTCATCCCGCTGATGCTGATGGCGCCGGAAGCCGACATCCCGGTAGTGCAGCTATCGCTGCGCAGCGGCCTCGATCCGCACGAGCACGTCGCTGCGGGACGCGCCCTGCAGCCGCTGCGCGACGAAGGCGTCTTCATCGTCGGCAGCGGGATGAGCTTCCACAACATGCGTGGTTACGGCAACCCGCGCTATGGCCCGGTGTCCGACCGCTTCGACGACTGGCTGGCCGAGACCGTGACGATCGCCGATCCCGACGCACGCGCTCAGGCGCTGTCCGCCTGGGCCGCTCATCCCGACGGCCGGCCGTCGCATCCGCGCGAAGAGCATCTGATCCCGTTGATGGTCGTGTCCGGCAGTGGCGGCAACTCGTCCGGCCGGCGCGTATTCAGCGATCGCGTGATGGAGACGACCGTCTCGGCGTTCCGCTTCGGCTGAACGGCAGTCTGGCTTCGCTGCACGAATCGGCCGCGGGCGCGGCTACCGTCGTCCACCGATCGCGTGCATGATCGCGACGACATCGCTGTTCCCATCCGCTTCGGCAGCGTACCGACGCGGAACCACCCTTCAGGAAGCCACCGAACATGTCCCGCACTCCCGCTTCACGTCTTCGCCTCGCCGCCGCGGTCGCCTGCATCGCGCTGTCCGGATCGGCAGCGGGCGCGCTCGACTTCCCTGCGCTGATCGGGCAGGCCGACACGGCGTCCGACGCGACCGTCTATCTCGTCCCCCCGATGGCGCTGTTCCGCATGGCGCTCGACGAGCCGCGGATGCAGTCGGCCAGTTGCCGCTACACGACCACCGACCCGGCCGCGATCCGCGCGCTCGTTGGCCTGCTGCGGGCCAGCGACATCAGCGGCAACGAGGTCTATCAGCGGCCGGACGTGCGCGAAGGCATCTACCTGACTCTCGCCGACGGCACGCAGTTCAAGCTTCTCCTGCAGGACAATTTCGGCGGGAAACTGCCGGTGCGTGGCGTCGCCGAGACGTCGAACGGCGGCGACTTGCATACGGTCAGCGTGACGACGAAGTCGACACTGGCCACCGCGGTACGCGAATGGGCGGCTACGCGCGGCGGCGCGGGGACCGGGTCGGCCTGCAGTCGCCAGTCGGCGGTGGCCGGACCCACCGCCCCCCCGGAGATGATCGCCCCGCCGCGCTGACCCTGCGGCCCGCGGGCGCTCAGGCCGTCGTGGCGAGCCAGTCGACGTAGCGCGAGACGCCCTCTTCCACCGTGAGGAAGTCGGCGTCGTAGCCGGCGGCCCGCAGCCTGGCGATGTCGGCCTGCGTGAAGCTCTGGTACTTGCCCTTCAGCGCCTCGGGGAAGGGCACGTACTCGATCAGGCCTTCGGTCACCAGCGCTTCGAGCGTCAGCGCCGCTTCGCCGTCGTGGCGACGCCGGCTGTTGACGACGGCCATCGCCACATCGTTGAAGGTCTGCGCGCGGCCGGTGCCGAGGTTGTAGATGCCCGACGTGCCGTGGTCGAGGAAATGCAGGTTGACCCTGACGACGTCTTCCACCGACACGAAGTCGCGTTGCTGCATGCCGTCGCCGTAGCCATCCCAGCCTTCGAACAACTTGACGCGACCGTCGACCCCGAACTGGTTGAAGTTGTGGAACGCGACCGAGGCCATGCGACCCTTGTGCGACTCACGCGGGCCGTAGACGTTGAAATAACGGAAACCCGCGATCTGATGCTTGGCGTCGGTCAGCCGTTTGCGGACGATCTGGTCGAACAGGAACTTCGAATAGCCGTAGACGTTGAGCGGCCGTTCCGCGCCGCGCTCCTCGACGAAGCGTGGACCCGCGCCGTAGATCGCAGCCGACGACGCATACAGGAACGGCACCCTTTGCCCGCTGCACGCTTCGATCAGCGCCAGCGAATAGCGGTAGTTGTTCTCCATCATGTAGTGGCCGTCGGTCTCCATCGTGTCCGAACAGGCACCCTGGTGAAACACCGCGTCGACCTTGCCGAACTCCGCGCGTGCGAAACGCGCGACGAAGTCGAACCGGTCGAGATAGTCGGCGATCTCGCAGTCGACCAGGTTGTGGAACTTGTCCGCCTGGGTCATATCGTCGACGGCGACGATGTCGGTCACACCGCGCTCGTTGAGCGCCTTGACGAGATTGCTGCCGATGAAGCCGGCAGCGCCGGTGACGATGAAGGTCATGGGGGATTGGGCCTGAAATGGCTGCGTGGCGCCATCATAGCGACCTCAGACCAGGTACTGCGGATCGGTCGGGATCTGCATCGCGGTTACCAAATGATCGGTCGGACTTCGTCAACCACATCCGGTGCGGTCTCGTCAACGATCTGCCGCTGCTCGAGCGGACCTGCAGTGATGTCAAGGTCGTGTCGTATCGCCGGTGCCGCGCGGTCAAGGCGCGCTGATCCGGGTGACGTCGCCGCGCGTCAGCACGTACAGCGCGCCGTCGATGCCGAACTGCAGGTCGACCGGCGAGCCGGTCAGGCTGGCGAACGCATAGGCCGCGTTGCCGTTGGCCAGGTCGATGCGTCCGACGAACCGGCTCACGTAGTCCGCGAAGTAGTACTGGTCGCGATAGCCCGCAGGGAACGGCCCGCCTCCAGGATGGAAGGCACCGCCGGAAATCGCGAAGCCCTTGAAGAAACCGCCGGGTCCCGAGCCGGGCGGCACGGCATCGACATGCTTGTAGGTGAACAGCGGGCCGGTCATCGATCCGGTGACGCCTTCGGGTCCCTCGGAGGCGGGCCATCCGTAGTTCGCCCCTGCCGCGCCGACGTCGACCTCCTCCCAGGTGTTTTCGCCGACGTCGTTGATGTGGATGCGGCCGGTACCTGGCTGGACGGCGAACGTGTAAGGATTGCGCAGCCCGTAGGCCCACACCGCGCGAGCGACGCCGGTCTGAGTCGCGTAGAACGGATTGTCAATCGGGATGCTGCCGTCTTCGTTGAAGCGCAGCAGCTTGCCGAACGGCAGGCTCAGGTCCTGCGCCTGAACCTTGTTCGCGTTCTCTCCCACGCCGACGTACAGCTTGCGGTCGGCGCCGAAGTGCATCCCGCCGCCGTTGTGATTGGTGGCAGCCGACAGGTTCGGCAGGTCCACCAGCGCCGTCTCGCTGCCGGCGGCCGCCATGTCGCCGGCGGCCGTGAACCGACTGATCCGGTTGTGCGAGCCGCCGTCACCCTGGCGTGTCGAATAGACATAGACGTAGCCGTTTTGAGCGAAGTCGGGATGCAGGGTCACGCCGATCAGCCCGCGTTCGCCTGCCGAATCGACGGCGAGCGTGACGAACGGTGTCGCGAGCAGCACGCCGTTCTTCACGACGCGCAGCGTGCCGCCCTGCTCCGCGACGAAGAAGCGCCCGTCCTGCGCCTGCGCGAAGGCCGTCGCATTCGACAGGCCGGTGACCCAGGCTTCGTTGCGGGTGAAGCCGGCCGGCTGCGTGACAATGCCGCCGAACCGCACCAGCGCCGTCGACCAGCCCGACCGGTTGCCGGCCGCGTCGCTGGCGCGAGCGCGCAGCACATGCTGTCCCGATGGAAACTGGCTGGTGTCGACCGTCGTGGCATAAGGCGCGGTCGTGTCGACGCTGCCGATCATCACACCGTCGATCTGGAACGCGACACCGGCCACCGCCACGTTGTCGGTCGCCGTGGCGCTGACGGCGACGCTTCCCACGAGGCCGTCCTGCAGCGCGACCGGCGCGACCAGCGCGGCCGTCGGCGGCACGACATCCGCGGCGACCGGCGGGCTGATCACGATGGTTGCGGCCGCGCTGGTCGTGGCGGCGCCGCGCGTGTCGGTGGCACGCGCAGTCAGGCTGTAGGTCGCGGCGGCGACCGGTGTCCACGTGAACGCGTACGGAGCGCTCGCGTCTTCGCCGAGTCTGGTCGCCCCATCGAAGAACTCGACCCGCGCGACACCGTCGTCGGGGTCGGCCGCCATCGCGGTCAGCGTGATCGCCGCGCCGGCCGTACCGGTCGCCGGCGCGCCGATCGTCACTGTCGGCGGCAGGTTCGTCACAGGATCGCCGTCGCTGCCGCCACAGGCGGCCAGCAGTGTCGCGGCCAGCGTCACGCACGCACGGGCGGATCGGGTGCGCAGTTGCATGGCATCTCTCTCGCAGTCGCCAGGTCGCGGTATGCTCAAAGGCGTCGCGCAGTATGACGCCTAATCTTGCGGCCGATGACGTGTCGCTGGTTTGTTGCCAGTCGAACATCGGTTCCGACTGATGGAGCGACCGTGAGGCTTCAACCAGTCTGTCGGATGGTTGCGAAGTCCACGCATTCATCGTCAATCGGGGCGAATCAGACCTGCGATCGAGTTGCAGGTCGCTAATCCCTCAAGCGGATCTCGTTTGATCAACCAACGCAGTACGGCCCGCATCAAAGCTGGTCGAGCAGACCGTCCCTATTGGCCATGACTGGCCACTTGCTGCCGATCACCGAGGCTCCGATCCACAGCGGGATCTCGGCATTGCCGCCTTCTGACGGTCGTGACGGTCGCACGAAGGGGAACGGATGAAACTACGATCCGAAAAGAAGTCTCGACGCGCCCGCATCGGGCGTGCGATCGTGGCACTCGTCCTCCTCGGCGCCGGCGCCGCGCTGACTCTGC
>JBDTIS010000010.1:0-4645 GCA_039936235.1 Burkholderiaceae bacterium
AGGATCGCGGTGATCGCAGCCTTCGGTTCGGGATCTTGCAATGGATCGGTCATGCAGCGCAGCGAAGTTCAGGAGGTCGCCGTCGACGACGGGAAAGCGCCGTTCGCGCGGCGACGCGAGCGGCGCGAAAGTAGAACATATGCGCCCACCAGCAGCAACACGGGCACCAGCACCGGCGACAGTCCGACGACCAGCGCGATCACGATCGCCACGGCGACCAGGGCGAGCACCAGCGGCACGACGATCGCGACCGACGCGATGATCGCGATCACGAACAAGCAGACGAGGACCGCACCGAGCGCGGCGGCGGCCCCGAACGCGGCCGCGATCACCGGGCCTTCGACGGACTCGCCATTGATCGTCATGGTCATCCCGTGCGTCGACGCGATCAAATGAACGCCGAATGCGATCGCTGCGGCGACGAAGACGAGCAACAACAGGACGGCCGCGGTCCATGATACGAATCTGCGCATGACGTTCTCCCGGACTAGCCAGTGATCGGGCCGCTGGTGCGACGCGATTGATATGGGACGGTGATCGTGACGCGCGTACCTAGCGGCGCGCCATCGACCTGATTGGCTTCGATGATCAGGTTGGCGCGGTCTCCGTAAAGCAGCTTGAGCCGCTCGCGGATGTTGGTCAGCCCGAGGCCGGTGCCCGAGGTGCTCGCACCACCGGGTGAGAAGCCGAGTCCGGTATCGGCGACCGTCACGTGCAGGTCGCCGTGGACGATCTCCGCTTCGACGTCGAGACGGCCGCCTTCAGCCTTCGGTTCGAGGCCGTGCTTGATCGCGTTCTCGACCATCGACTGCAGCATCATCGGCGGGAAGTCGGCCGAACGAAGACCCTTCGGGACGCTGAACGTGACGTGCAGCCGTTCTTCCATCCGCACCTTGAGAATCTCGAGATAGGCACCGACCAGGTCCACTTCACGGCCGAGGTCCGTCGCGTTCTCGCGCATCTGCGGCAGTGCGGCGCGCAGATACTGGATCAGATTCTTCTGCATGATCGACGCGCGCGGCGGATCGGTCTCGATCAGGTGGTCGATCGACGCGAGCGTGTTGAACAGGAAGTGCGGCTCGACCTGCGCCTGCATCATCTGCATCCTGGCCTCTGACACCTGGCGCTTCAGGCTCTCGCGCTCGGCGACTTCGGAGGCCGACTGAACCGCGACGGCCGCGCGGCGCTTCGTGTTCGACGTGGCCTTCAGGACGATCAGGTAAACGAACGCAACGACGACCATCGCCTTCAACAACCCCCAGATCGCGGAGCCGAAGCTCGGTCGCGCCGTGCGCGCCGCGGCGCGAATCTCGTCGCTGATCGCGCTCTGCACCTCGTCCTTCGCGTCCTCGACCGCGGCCTTGACCTGCAGGCTCATGTCGTCGGCGATGCTCTTTCGAAAGCGATCCGCATCGATCTGCGACAGCTTTGCGTTCCCCACGGCCCGAGCCGCATCCGCCGACGCCCTCTGGGCATCGAGGTCGCCGGCGTCGGCGCTAACGGTTTCGCCGGCGTCTTTCACGTCCGACTGGGCCGTCTTGCCGCTGCGTTCGGCCCGGACCTGTGCGGCTGCGGCCTCGGCATCGAGGCGCGCCGCCTCTCCTTCGAGAACCCGGACGCCGTCCTTGTCGATGACGACGCGCTTGCCGTCCTTCTCGAAGACGATGCCACGATTCGACAGCGACGACTTCGGCTGCATGGGCGCGGTAGGGGCCTTCGGCGCATCCGGTGCATCCGTTGCGGTCGGCACGTCGGGGATCGGGATGTCGATCGCACGCGTCGGCCTGCCACCGACCGACGGCTGGATGTGGACGCTCTTACCGTCGGAATGGATTGCGATGTCGACCGGCTTCTTCAGCGCAGCCGCGTCGATCCGCACGGCCGGCGTGCCCCAGCCGGTCGCGTCGCCGATGATGTTGACGGCGATCAGGACGACGAAGCCCAGCAGCACCAGAAGGCGCCACGAGATCGAGGTGATCCATTGCGACGCGGCCGCGTTGAACGTGCGCAGTTGCCGGCCGAAGCGGCCGAGTTTCAGCGTAGCGTCGCTCGCGAAGACGCCGATGTCTTCGGTCCAGTGCTTGTGGCGGGACGGCCGATCACCGTCCGGCCGATCGGGGGTCGCATTCATGAGTCGCGTTCTGCAATCGGCGCTGCCGGAGGCGGCGCGCCGGTCCAGCGCGTGCCGGACAGGGAGGGAAGCTTAAAGGCAGGTCGTCCGGCAATGCCGGCGACGCGACGCGCGGGGCGATCGGCGGGATGAACTGCAAGACGCGCGGACGGGCAGGCCGCAGGCGCCCTCGGGCAGGGTCAGGTGCCAGTGGTCTTGCGGACCGCCTTCGCCCGGCGTGCGGTCTTCTTCGCGACCGGTCCGCCAGCCTTCTTGCGCGCCGATGGCCTGGCAACGGCCGGCTCGTCCGCTACACCCGCGTGGCCGGCCTGCGTGGCCAGCGCCGCCTGCGCAACCTTCGCGAACTGGTCCTGCATGAAACCGAGCCAGTGATTGGCCGCCATTCCGGCGAGCATCCCGCCGCCCGCAGCTTCGGCGGCGACCGGTGGCTCTTGTACCGGATCGGGAGGCGCGACCGTGGCTGCGGGCTGTTCGGCCGGTGGCGGTGGCGGTGGCGCGGGGTCCGCTTTCGGGAACTGGGTGCCGGGCCAGCCGGCCGGCAACGCACTGTGCGGCGCGGCGGCGGCGGGCTGCGCGGTCATCGCGTGGTCGGCGATCGCCGAAAAGGACTGGATCGCCGCGATCGTGTTGCGCTGGACCTCGAGGCCCTGGATCGTCCCGCGCAACATGGTCAGGTTGACCTCGACCCACGATTCGGCGGCTCGCAGGTCCTTGATGCGCTTGTCGAGTTCCTCGACATCCATCGTCGGCACGAGGAAGCCCGGCAGTGCGGCGCCGCCCGGCAGCTTGCCCCAGAACTGCTTGAACAGATCGAACCCGCCGGCGAGGCCCTCGGCAAGAGGCTGCGCCCCCGGAGAGGCGCCGAACAGGTTGAACGGCAGACCGGCCGGGTCGGGCCAGCCGGGCTTGACGGGTTTGCTCATGTCGTCTCCTGACCTTGCGAGGCTATGATGACGCGGCAGTGCATGGCCGCGTCGCGGCGCCGCCATGCCTCTGGTCGCGGCGCGCCAGAGTATGACAGCGTGTGGTAGCGACGGCACCATCATCCGGACGCGCAGCGATTCGTATCCACGGCGGCGTTCGACCTCAACAGTCTCCATGTCATCGGTCATCGACCCCGCGTCACCGTCACCGCGCAAGGCCGTTCGCGCCAGTGGGCACCGCGGACGATGGATCGTGATCGTCGTCGTCTCGCTGCTGGTCCATCTCGCGCTGCTGGATGCGTTGCCGCACTGGACACTCGAAGCGGGCGATCCTCCGCAGAGCGACGAGCCGCTGCGGGTCACGCTGATGCCAGCGATCAGGCCGGCCGAGATTCCACAGCAGGAGCCGCCAACGCCGCGCGCCGCAGAGCCGGTCGCACGATCCGCACCCCACCGTCGCAAAGTGGCACCGGCGCCGTTCATCCCGGAGTCGGCCGAACCGGTGCCCGAAGTCATCGTGTCGTCGACTGCCGCACCGCCCGCCGCGCAGCCGCAGCCGCAGCCGCCAGTCTCTGCACCGACACCAGCACCGACACCGACACCGAATCCCGAACCACCGGTCGCGCCGCCCCCCACGACTCCGCAGGTTCCCGCCGTCGCTCCAGCGTCGGCACAGTTGCTGTACAAGGTCGCGTCGGTCGACACGAAGAACGCGGATCCGACCCACTTCTACGGCATCGGGTCGATCGACTGGACGATCGACGACGGCCACTATCGCAGCGACTTGAAGGCGACGCTGCAGATGCTGTTCATCAGGATCGACGTGCTGGCGCTGCACAGCGAAGGCGCGATCACGCCGGCGGGACTGGCGCCCGACCGCTACACCGAAACGCCACGCAAGCGGGCAACCGTCGCGACCAGCTTCAACCGCGACGCGCGACAGTCGGTCACGTTCTCGTCGTCGCAGTCCAGCGTGCCGCTGGTCGCCGGCGTCCAGGACCGGCTATCGGTGCTGTTCCAGATCGGCGGGTTGCTGCTCGCCAACGCCGAACAGGGCGCCGCCGGCGGCCACATCCAGATCCCGGTCGCCGGCATCCGCGGCGAAGTAGAGAACTGGACGTTCGCGAGCCAGGGCGTCGAAGCGATCGAGACAGGCGCCGGTCCGCTTTCGACCACGCACCTGCGTCGATCCCCGAAGCCCGGCTCGAACGACCGCACCATCGACGTCTGGATCGCGCAGCAGAACGGCGGGTATCCCGCCCGCGTGCTGTACACCGAGCCGAACGGCAGCACGGTCGAGATGACGCTCGACTCGATAGCCGCGCCGCGCTGAAGTGCCGTTTCGGTCCACGTCAGGCTGCGCGGGCGCGACTGATCTCCTTGACCGGTGCCTTGAAGGCCTCGAGCAGTCCCGCGCGAAGCGCCGCCGCCTTCGCCAGGTTGGCTTCCTTGACATGGCCGTATCCGCGGATCTCTTCGGGGATGTTCGCGACGGCGACCGCGGCCGCGAGGTTGGTCGCATCCAGTTTGGCCAGCATCATCGTGATCGTCGATTCGTATTCGACGATCAGCGCCCGCTCCGCCTTGCGTT
>JBDTIS010000011.1:0-14150 GCA_039936235.1 Burkholderiaceae bacterium
CCCAAGCAACGCCCGTGTACGCGAGTACCGCGACGAAATCGTTTTTTTCTCTGCGTGCTTATACGACGCATTCGGAGCCGCGTTTGGAAAGCGGATCACCGAGCCATCAGCGATCGACAAGAAACAGTTTCTGATGCTCGTGGATCGCGTAACGATCCGTCATGCCGGCCACGTAGTCGGCGATGGCCCGCGGACCCAGACGCTGCTGATGCGCGAAGTGCTCGGGCGGCAACAGGTTGGGATCGGTCATGAATGCGGTGAAGAGCTCACGGACGATCCGCTTGGCCTTGATCGACATGCGCTGGACGCGATAGTGGTAGTAGAGCTCCTTGCGAAGGAACTGCTTGAGCGCGACGACTTCTTCGTGGATCGACGCACTGAAGCCGATCAGCCGCCGCGCATCACGAACATCGTCGAGCGACCCGACGCGCGCCGCGGTGATGTTTGCCCGGCTCGTGTCCGTCACGTCGACGATCAACTCGTTGATCATGCGACGGATGGTCTCCAGCGCCAGTCGGCGCGCGGAGATCGCGGGATAAAGCCGCGCTACCTCTTCCAGATGCCGTCGGAAGATCCCGATCGCCAACATCTGCTCGATCGTCAGCAGCCCCGACCGCAACCCATCGTCGATGTCGTGATTGTTGTAAGCGATCTCGTCGGCGAGGTTCGCCAGTTGCGCCTCCAGCGACGGCTGCTTGCGTTCGATGAACCGCAGCCCCACCTCGCCTAGCGTCTTCGCGTTCTCGATCGAACAGTGCTTGAGGATCCCCTCGCGCGTCTCGAAGCACAGGTTCAGCCCATCGAATCCGCCATAGCGTTCCTCGAGCACGTCGACCACGCGCAACGACTGCAGGTTGTGCTCGAAGCCGCCGTGCGGCTTCATGCATTCGTCGAGGGCGTCCTGTCCCGCATGGCCGAACGGCGTATGACCGAGATCGTGTGCGAGCGAGATGGCCTCGGTCAGATCTTCGTTCAGCCCGAGGTTGCGTGCGATCGAACGCCCGATCTGCGCGACCTCGAGCGAATGCGTGAGCCGCGTCCGAAACAGGTCTCCCTCGTGATTCACGAAGACCTGGGTCTTGTACACGAGACGCCGGAATGCGCTCGAGTGGATGATGCGGTCGCGATCGCGCTGAAATTCGTTGCGCGACGCCGACGACTCTTCGGCATGCACACGGCCGCGCGTCTCGCTCGCCCGCGCCGCGTATGGCGCGAGTCCCGGCAGGTCGATACCGTTCACGCGCGTGTCGCCATGGCGGCAGGGACGCCGGCACGCGCATCGGCGAGCAACGCGTCGAGGACGGCATCGTCGACAGCAGCGACGTGCGCGCTTCCGAGGCCGTCGAGCAGCACGAAGCGCAGCCTGCCCGCCTCGGCTTTCTTGTCGCTGGACATCCAGCGCCGCCATTCGGCCACCGTCAGTTCCGGCGGCTCGATCGGCAATCCGGCGCACGCGAGCAACGCGGCCAGCCGCGCGCACAGCGCGCCGTCGACCAGGCCGAGGTCGACCGACAGCCGGGTCGCCATCATCATGCCGGCGGCGACCGCCTCGCCGTGCAGCCAGTTGCCGTATCCGCTGGCGCCTTCGATAGCGTGGCCGAACGTATGTCCGAAGTTCAGCAGCGCCCGCAGGCCGGCCTCGCGTTCGTCGGCCCCGACGATCGCCGCCTTCAGTTCGCAGCAGCGACGGATCGCATGGCCGAGCGCGTCGCGATCACGCGCCAAGAGGCGCGGCATCGCGTCTTCGAGCCAGGCGAAGAACGCGGCGTCCAGGCTCGCGCCGTACTTGATGACTTCCGCGAGGCCGGCCGCGAATTCGCGCGCGGGCAGGGTGTCGAGCGTCGACAGATCGACGACGACGCCGCACGGCTGGTGGAACGCGCCGATCATGTTCTTGCCGAAACGGTGATTGATGCCGGTCTTGCCGCCGACCGACGAGTCGACCTGCGCGAGCAGCGTCGTCGGCACCTGGACGAAGCGGACGCCGCGCTGGTAGGTCGCCGCGGCGAAGCCCGCGACGTCCCCGACGACGCCGCCGCCTAGCGCTACCACGGTGACCGTTCGATCGAAGTGCGCTTCCAGCATCGCGTCGTGGATCGCGTCGAGCATCCGCGAATCCTTGAACTGCTCGCCGTCCGGAACGACGATCGGCACGACCCGATGACCCATGTCGGCGAAGTGACCGCACAACGCGTCGCCGAACATCGGCGCCAGCGTGTCGTTGGTCACGACCGCGAGGTCGCGACGCGCGCCGCAGTGCGCGAGGAATGCCTTCCAGAACGGCGCATGCAGCGCTGGGCTGTTAACCGGTCCGTCGACGATGTCGATCGGGTAGCTGCGCGCCCCCAGCCCGACTTCCAGTGTCGACAGCGAAGTCGATGCGCTTGTCGTCGTCTGCGACATCAACCGCGCCCGAGCGAAGCGGAGCAGGGTCCGTCGACCGGCAACGGTGGTGCCGTTTCGATCAGCCCGACGACCTGCAACGTCAGCGCGTCGACCAGCCGCGACACGCTGGGCCGCCCGGTCTCGACGATCAGATCCGCGACCTCGCGGTACTGGGGATCCCGCTCGAGCAGGAGCTCTTCGATGCGCTGCTTCGGGTCCGCGCAATCGAGCAACGGACGGCTGCGATCGTTGCGCAGACGGACCCACAGGTCGTGCGCCTTCGCATGCAGGTAGATCGTCGTGCCGCGCTGCTTGAGGCGCGAACGCGTCAACGCCGATAGCACCGCCCCGCCGCCGGTGGCGATGACCAGACCTTCGCGCAAGGACAGTTCGTCGATGACCTGTTCTTCACGCCTGCGAAAACCCGCCTCGCCTTCGACCTCGAAGATGACGGCCACCGACACGCCGGTGCGCGCCTGGATCTCGTGATCGGTATCGACGAACGCGCGGTCGAGTCGCGCGGCGAGCTGGCGGCCGACGGCACTCTTGCCGGCGCCCATCATGCCGACGAGAAAGAGGTTGTCGCTGTGCTTGGTCACGCGCCGATTCTATGCTGTCGCGGACCGTGGCGGCACGATCGCCGGACGAATCGAAAATACCGCCCGGAAGTGGCGTTCGCTATGGCGATCGCGAAGCGTTAGCGAACCGTCACCAACCCGTTGACCTGCGTCGGCGTGATGAAGATCAGCAACTCGCTCTTGTTGGTGGAGCGGGACGTACTGCGGAACAGATAGCCGAGCACCGGTACGTCGCCGAGCAGCGGAACCTTCGTCACCGAGTTGAGATCGGTCAGCTGGAAGATGCCGCCGAGGACGACCGTGCCGCCGTTCTCGACCAGAACCTTGGTGTTGACGTGCTTCGTGTCGATCGCGAAACCGGCGGTGGTCGTCTGGCCCACGCTGTCCTTGGTGACGTCCACGTCGAGGATGATGCTGCCTTCCGGCGTGATCTGCGGCGTGACTTCGAGCTTCAGGTTGGCCTTGCGGAACTGGATGCTGGTCGCGCCGCTGCTGGTGGCGACCTGGTAAGGCAATTCGGTGCCCTGCTCGATCAGCGCCTTGACCGAGTCGGCCGTGACCACCCGTGGACTCGACACGATCTTGCCGGTACCGTCCGCTTCGAGAGCCGACAGTTCGAGGTTGAGGAACTTGGTGGCCGCCTTGTTGAACAGGCTGACGCCGATCGAAACCGGGTTCAGGCCGTTGATGGCGGCTGCGGGCAGGCTGAAGAACTGCGAGTCGGGGATGTAACCCGTGCCCGCGGCGGGTGTCTGCCCGGTCTGCTCGCCGACGCCCAGATAGTTGCCGGTGATGCGATAGCTTCCCTGGCCGGTCTGGCCGGGGACGACGTTGACGGCGTTGTTGTAGCCGAGCCTGACGCCGAGGTTGCGACTGAACGTATCGTTGGCCTCGACGATGCGCGACTCGATGATGACCTGACGGCTCGGGATATCGAGCTTGACGATCACGCCGCGGATCTGTTCGAGCTTGCTGCCCGTCTCGACGACGAACACCTGGTTGGTCCGCACGTCGGCCGACGCGGCGCCGCGCTTGGACAGGATGCGATTGGCCGCACCGCCGATGCCGGTGGTACCGCCCGACGATCCGATGCCGTTGAGGAAGTCGACCAGGTCCTGTGCCTTCTGGTAATTGAGCTGAAACGTCTCGCTGCGCAATGGTTCGAGTTCCGCGATCTGCGAGCGGGCCTCGAGTTCGAGCTTCTCCTTGGTCGCCAGTTCGTCCTTCGGGGCGACCAGGATCACGTTGCCGTTCTTCCGCATGTCCAGGCCCTTGGCCTGCAGGATGATGTCGAGCGCCTGATCCCACGGCACGTCTTTCAGCCGCAGCGTGAGGTTGCCGTTGACCGAGTCGCTCGTGATGATGTTCAGGTTCGTGAAGTCGGCGATGACCTGCAGCAGCGATCGAACGTCGACGTTCTGGAAATTGAGCGACAGCCGCTCGCCCTTGTAGCCGGCGCGGGTGGTCTGGAACAGCTTGTTCGGGTCTTCCTTCAGCGGCTTGACCTCGATCACCAGCCGGTTGTCGGTCTGGTAAGCGTTGTGTTCCCACAGTCCGCGCGGCTCGATCACCATTCGCACGTTGTCACCCTGCGTGAAGGTGTTGATGGTCTGCACCGGCGTCGCGAAGTCGGTCACGTCGAGGCGGCGGCGCAGGCTGTCCGGCAACGCGGATTTCAGGAAGTCGACGACGATCGACTGGCCCTGCGTGCGGATGTCGACGCCGGTCTGGCTGTCGGACAGGTCGATGATGACGCGGCCGGTGCCATCGGCACCACGGCGGAAATCGATGTCGCGGATGCTGTGCGCGGCAACCGTCGCGGTCGACTCGGCGAAGCGCGTCGTCGGCGCACGCGCCGCGCTGGTGTTGCCGGAGGTGCCGTCCGGCAGCGGCGGCGTCAAAGTGACCACGACGGCATTTCCGTCGATCACCGTCGTGAACGCGACGCTGCGCTTGAGATTCATCACGAGGCGCGTGCGATCACCTGCCTGGACCAGGTTGATCGATCGCAGGTCGCCCTGGTTGGTCTCGAAGAGACTCTTGCCGGAGTCGTTGGTGGTCCGCATGAAGTCGAGCGCGATCCGCGCGGGCGTCGCGACGGAGAATGACGCCGGGATCGACGCCGGCGCGGTCTTGAGCACGATCCGCACGACGAGATTGCCGCCCTGCTGCGTCGTGGTGACCTCCCGGATGCCGTTGTCCTGCGCGACAGCAACGGCCGGAGACGATGCGAAGGCAATCGAGAGGATCAGCGCCGAGACTACGAACAACCACTCGTGTACACGGCCCTGGATGGACATGACGGACGCCGGGGCATCGCGCCGATGGATTCGCTTCATCGCTTGTTCTCCTGCAATTGCAGAGTCGTCGTGCGCTCGACCCACTCGCCGGCGGCGTCCTGGACGATTTCCTTGAGGGCCACTTCGTTCTCGTCGATGTGCGTGACGATCCCGAAGTTCATCCCGATGTAGTTGCCCACCTTGATCTGGTAGACCAGGCCGTTGGCGCGGAGCAGTGCGTAACGCAGATTGGGTCGTTCCAGCGTGCCGACCATCGTGATGGTGTCGATCGGATAGGCCTCCAGCGGCTCCTTGCGGCGCGACAGATCGGGGGCGATCCCGCTGTTCGATTTGGCCGACAGGGCCTTCAACGCATTGGTGACCTTGCTCGGGTCGAACGGGTCGATCTCGGTCTGGTCGTGGTACAGGAAAGGCTCGAAGGTCTTCGGTTCGGCGAGGGTTGTCGTGACCGGTTTCATTTCCTTGCGCGTTTCCGCCATCCATTGTCGTAGCTCGTCGTTGGAGTCGCCGCAGGCGGACAGCGCCGCGACCGCGACGAGAGCCGCCACTAGGAGTCGGATCGCGTCGATCACCTGGCCGCCTTCGGCGCCTTGCGCTGCGCCTGGACTTCTTCGGGGTCGAGGTATCGGAAAGTCTTTGCGATCGCTTCCAGCGCGAGCGGTGTGGCGGGCCCGTTGGGCGGCATCACGATGCTGAGGTTGTTCAGCGTCACGATGCGCGGAAGGTTCGCGATGTCGCTCGTGAATGCCGCGATGTCGTGATAGGTGCCGATCAGCCGGATGGAGATCGGCAGCTCGGCGTAATAGTCGCGAACCACCGCCTGCCCTGGGCGGAACAGTTCGAACTGCAAGCCGCGTCCGATCCCTGCCTGATTGATATCCGACAGAAGCGCGTCCATCTCGGACTTGCTCGGCAACTGCTTCTCCAGCCGCGCGACGTACTGGGTCGCGAGCTCCCTCTGCTTCCTGAGCGGCTCGAGGTTGACCGCCTGCTGCAGCTTGTCCTTGTACTGCACCTTGAGCGCAGTCTCCTCGTCCTGGCCGCGCTGCAGCTCGGCGAGTTGATCGCTCCAATAGAAATACCAGCCGGCAAGCAGCACCAGCGCAACGATCGCAAGGATCGCGGCGACGCGCGGGGCGATCGGCCACGTCGAGACGTCCCTCGTGTTGAGGTTGCGGAACTGATCGACATACGACGAAAGATTTACATTGGCCATGGGCGGGCGCTCACCGTTTCACCGCGGCCGCTGCCGGGACCGTAGCGACCGTAGTCCGGGCGTCACTAGGACGCTTGATCGTCACGTTGACCGTGAACTGGAACAGCCGCTTGTTGCCGATCGTTACCGCCTTGATCTCGATCAGTTCCGGCGCGCCGACCCATCCGGCATTGCTGCTGACGTTGCGCAGGAACTCGGAGACGCGCTCGTTGGATTGCGCGACACCGGTCAGCGAGACGCGGAGATTGTCTTGTTTCAGGCTCTGCAGATATACGCCTTCGGGAACCTGCCTGACCAGCTCGTCGAGCAGATGAACCGGCAGGTTGCGATCGGCCTGCAGATCCTCGACGGCCTGCTGACGCGCCTTGAGCCCTTCGAGCTCCTGTCGCAGCGTGGCGATCTCCTTGATCTGGTCGTCGAGCTTCCTGTTCTCGAACTTGATGAAGTCGTTGCGGTCGGTCTGAACGCCGATGTATCCGTTGATGACGAACGCGATCGCGATGACCATGACCACCGCCGCGCCGAAGCCGAGGCCGGCCAGGACATAGAAATCGCGGCGCCGCTGCGCGCGCTTCTCGGCGCGGTGCGGCAGCAGGTTGATGAGAACCATCAGCCGGACCTCCGCATCGCGAGTCCGGTCGCAATCACCAGCGACGGAGAATCGAGACGCGCCTGCTTCTCCCGGATACCGGGTCCGAATTCCATCCCCTTGAACGGGTTGAGGATCGATGTAGCCGCCTGGCTGCGAGTGCCGACCACGTCCACGAGCCCGAAAATGACGGCACAGCCGCCCGCGAGCAGGATCTGGTCGACGCGGCTGTAAGGCGTCGACGTGAAGAAGAACTGCAACGCCCGCGTGACTTCGAGCGCGATGTTGTCGGCGAACGGCTGCAGCAGATCGCGTTCGTAATTGTCAGGAAGGTCACCGCTCCTCTTCTTCGCTTCGGCTTCTTCGGCGGACAACCCGTAGGTGCGCGCGATGTCCTGAGTCAACTGGTTGCCGCCGAACGCCTGCTCGCGTTCGTAGATCGGCTGCTCATTGAGCGTCACCGAGATGGTGGTAGTCGACGCTCCGATGAGAAACAGCGCGACGATCTGGCCTTCGCCTTCGTTCGGCATCAGGCGGATGACGCGATCGGCCGTAGCACGCGTCGCGTGCGACTCGATGTCCATGATGATCGCTCGCAGGCCGGCGGCCTGCGCGACCGCGACGCGATCCTCGACCTTCTCCTTGCGAGACGCGGCGAGCAGCAGCTCGATGTCTTCCGGCGAATTCGCGGCCGGCCCGATCACGCTGAAATCGAGACTGACTTCGTCGAGCGCGAACGGGATGTACTGGTTCGCCTCGCTTTCGACCTGCACCTCGAGCGCCTCTTCGGATAAGCCGCCCGGCAGGATAATCTTCTTCGTGATCACGGCGGCGCTGGGCAGGGCCAGCGCGACATTGCGCGCCCGGGTCCCACTTTTGCGCACGGCACGACGGACGGCTTCGGAAACGGCCTCGATATTCTCGATGTTGCCGTCGGCGATGGCACCCTTGGGCAACGACTCGATCGCGTAGCGTTCGAGGCGATAGCCGGTTTCGGCGGAGCCGCCGAGCTCGACCACCTTGACACTCGATGAACTGAGGTCGAGGCCGATCATCGGCGGATTCTTCGACGAAAAAAAGGCGCTTAAATCAAATGCCAAAGCGGGTCTCCGGACGGTTCGCCTGAACAAAAATCTCAACATGCACCGCTGGAAACTCTAGAAAAATCTATTATTTTCGCGGGTTTAGAGTAAAAAACTCGATAGGTCTTCAAATGCTAGCAACACTGTTTCGGCGCTGTAAAGGATTGCCGCGACGCGTCCGGTGAAAAAACAACGGAAGGCTGCGGCGAATGGATATCAACGACCGTCGACATCCATTTCGCTTCGTGAAAGGCATCGAGTCCGGTTGCCGAGCCATCCATCTTCACGCGACTGCGTGCCGGAAAAGAGACGACGCGTTCCGGAGACTTGAATCGTGGTATGTAAGCTTCGGGCGTTTTTATTCCGCTGCAATCGACCAAACGATCCATGCCACGAGCCGAACGCCGACCGTCTGCCAAGAATCTGCCGCTGATCGAGGACATCCGCCTCCTCGGACGCATCCTCGGCGACGTGATCCGCGCGCAGGAGGGGGACGCGGCATATGAACTGAACGAGCGCATCCGTCAGCTCACCGTCGCGTACCGGATCGCGCACGACGCGAAGGCCGGGCGCGCGCTGGATCGCTTATTGGTGACGCTGTCGATCGACAAGGCCGTGTCGGTGGTGCGGGCGTTCAGCTATTTCCTGCACCTCGCCAACCTCGCCGAAGATCGCGACAAAGTCCGCCGCCTGCACGCCGAAGCGTTGTCCGGCGCCGACGTCGACGGCACGCTGTTGCTGACCTTCCGCCGCCTTCGCGAACACCGGATCGACGACGCGCAAGTGGAGTCGCTGCTGGAGCACGCCTATCTGTCGCCGGTGCTGACGGCGCATCCGACCGAGGTCCAGCGCCAGAGCGTGCTCGACGCGGAACGGTCGATCGCTCAGCTTCTGGCGGACCGCGACGGACTCGTGACCGCGGCGGAGCGCGAAGCGAATGAAGTCGGGATGCGCGCCCGCGTGACGCAGTTGTGGCAGACGCGGATGCTGCGCACGTCGAAGCTGAGCGTCTCGAACGAGATCGAGAACGCGCTCGCCTACTACCAGAGCACCTTCTTTCGCGAGATCCCGCGGATCTACGCGATGCTCGAGCGGGCGCTGCCGGGTTGCGACATCCCATCGTTCTTCCGGATGGGCAACTGGATCGGCGGCGATCGCGACGGCAATCCGAACGTCAACGCCCAGACCTTGCAATTCGCGCTGTCGCGCCAGTGCGAGACCGCGCTGCGCTTCTATCTGACAGAAATCCACGCGCTCGGATCCGAACTGTCGATGTCGTCGCTGCTGGTGCCGGTGACCGACGCGTTGCAGGCGCTCGCCGATGGCTCCGGCGACGACAACATTCATCGCGTCGACGAACCCTATCGGCGCGCGTTGATCGGCATCTACTCGCGGCTCGCCGGGACCCTGCACGCGCTGACCGGCACCGAGGCGCTGCGCCACGCGGTCGTGCCACGCGAGCCGTACGGCAGCGCGGAAGAATTGATCGACGACCTGCGCATCGTCGAGGCGTCGCTGAAGCTGCACTTCGGCGACGCGCTCGCGGCGACGCGGCTCAGGCCGCTGCTGCGGGCGATCCGGGTGTTCGGCTTCCACCTGGCGACTGTGGACCTGCGACAGAGCTCCGACCAGCACGAACGCGTCGTCGCCGAACTGCTGGCCGCCGCCCGCATCGAGGCCGACTACAGCGCGCTCGACGAGCCGGCGAAGATCGACCTGCTGCTGGTAATGTTGCGCGACCCGCGCAACCTGCACGTCCTCGGCGCGCACTACAGCGAACAGACGCGCGGCGAACTGGCGATCTTCACGGCGGCACGTGAAGGCAGGCAACGCTTCGGCGCCGATGCGCTGCGACACGCGATCATCTCGCATACGGAGGCCGTCAGCGACCTGCTCGAAGTGTTGCTGCTGCAAAAGGAATGCGGGCTGATGCGCGGCGTCCTCGGCGAAGGTAGCGCCCCCGGTGATGCGGTGGCCGACCTGATCGTCGTGCCGCTGTTCGAGACGATCGCCGACCTGCGCGAGGCCGCGAACATCATGCGGGCCTTCTACGCGCTGCCCGATATCGCCGGGCTGGTCGAACGCTCCGGCAACGAGCAGGACGTGATGCTCGGCTACTCGGACAGCAACAAGGACGGCGGCTTCTTCACCAGCAACTGGGAGCTCTACTGCGCCGAGACCGCTCTGAAGGAACTGTTCGAACCGATGCGACAGAAACGGGGGCTGACGCTGCGGCTGTTCCACGGTCGCGGCGGCACGGTCGGCCGCGGCGGCGGTCCGAGCTATCAGGCGATCCTCGCCCAGCCTCCGGGCACCGTGAACGGCCAGATCCGGCTGACCGAGCAGGGCGAAGTGATCGCGTCGAAATACGCGAACGCCGAAATCGGTCTGCGCAACCTCGAAACGCTCGTCGCGGCCACGCTGGAGGCCAGCCTCCTCCCGGCTGCGAAGGCGATTCCGGACAGCTTTCTCCGCGCCGCGACGGCGCTGTCTGCGTTCAGCACGGCCGCCTACCGCGCCCTGGTCTACGAGACGCCCGGATTCACTGACTATTTCTTCGCAGCCACGCCGATCGGCGAGATCTCGGAGCTGAACATCGGCTCGCGCCCGGCGTCTCGGAAGGCGTCGCGCGCGATCGAGGACCTGCGCGCCATTCCGTGGAGTTTCAGCTGGGGCCAGAGCCGGGTCGGGCTACCGGGCTGGTACGGCTTCGGCACCGCCGTCGAGCAGTGGCTGGCCGTCGACGACGGTTTCGTGCCGAAGGGTCGCAAGGCGCGGCTGCAACTGTTGCGACGGATGGTGAAATCGTGGCCGTTCTTCGCGACGCTGCTGTCCAACATGGACATGGTGATGGCCAAGAGCGATCTCGCGATCGCCGCGCGCTATGTCGCGCTGGTGCCCGACGCGAAGCTCGCGAAGGGCATCTTCGCCACGATCGAGCGCGAATGGCAGCGCACCGAGGAAGCGACGGCAGAGATCACCGGAACGCGCAGGCGGCTGGCCGGCAATCCGACGCTCGGCCGGTCGATCGAGCACCGGTTGCCGTACATCGATCCGCTGAACCACCTCCAGGTGGAGCTGATGCGGCGCTTCCGGGTCGAGAACCCGGACGCGCACAGCGAGCGCATGCATCGCGGCATCCACATGTCGATCAACGGGCTGGCCGCCGGGCTGCGCAATTCGGGCTGACCGGTCGCCCGGATATAATCCGGGCCCGCCCTTGCTGATCACCACGCCGCCACCGGGTCCGGTTCCCTCGGTTCAGCCTCCCCGGGATTCAGCGCCCGCGGGTTCAGCCCCCTGGGTTCAGTCCCCTTCTCTCGCGAATGCCGAGTCCCAGCACTTCTTCGTCGTCGGTCAGCCAGTCGGGTCGCGTCCATGTCGCGTGGCGCATCCTCGGATGGATCGTCGGGCTCGCTTCCGCCGGCGCGCTGTCGCTGTTCCTGATCTTCGTGGTGGCGACGGCGCTGGCGTATCGCAACCTGCCGTCGATCGATTCGCTGACCGACTACCGACCGAAGATTCCGTTGCGGGTCTACACCGCCGATGGCGTCCTGATCGGTGAATTCGGTGACGAACGGCGCGCGATCGTATCGATCGGCCAGGTGCCGACGGTGATGAAGCAGGCGATCCTCGCGGCCGAAGACGAGCACTTCTACCAGCACGGCGGGATCGATTACGTCGGCGTGCTGCGTGCCGCGGTGAACAACCTGGCCAACGGCAGCTTCTTCGGCGGTGGGCGCAAGCAGGGCGCGTCGACGATCACGCAGCAGATCGCCCGCAACTTCTTCCTGTCGTTCGAGCAGAGCTACATCCGTAAATTCTACGAGGCGCTGCTGACCTTCAAGATCGAGGATAACCTCACGAAGGACCAGATCCTCGAGGTCTACATCAACCAGATCTATCTCGGACAGCATGCGTTCGGGTTCGGCTCTGCCGAGCGGGTCTACTACGGCAAGGCGCTGAAAGACGTGACGACAGCCGAGGCGGCGATGCTGGCCGGGCTGCCGAAGGCGCCGTCGACGAACAATCCGATCAACAATCCGAAGCGCGCGCGCGCGCGCCAACTCTACGTGCTCGATCGCATGCGCGCGCTCGGCAACCTGACCGACGCCCAGTACGCGGCAGCCAGGGCCGAGCAGTCGGTCGTGAAGGTCGACGCGGAGTCCTTCGCCGTCCACGCCGAGTACGTCGCCGAGATGGCGCGCCAGGTGGTGTACGACCAGTTCCGCGACGAGACCTATTCCCGCGGACTGAACGTGTACACGACGCTGATCTCCGGCGAGCAGAACGTCGCCTACGAATCGCTGCGCTCGGGCGTCCTCGACTACGAACGCCGTCACGGCTACAACGGCCCGGAAGCGTTCGTCGATCTGCCGGCATCCGACACCGATTCAGAACTCAACGAGATCGTCGAGGACAACTTGATCGAGCATCCGGACAGCGACGACATCGTCGCCGCCATCGTGCTCGAAGCGTCGACCAAGCAGGTTCGCGCCGCCCGCGTCGACGACATCATCACGATCAGCGGCGAGGGCCTCAAGTTCGCTGCCTTTTCGCTCGGCGACAAGGCGTCCCAGGCGAAGCGACTGAAGCGCGGTGCGGTGATCCGGGTGATGAAGAACGCGAAGGGTGCCTGGGAAATCATCCAGCTGCCGACCGTGCAGGCCGCATTCATCTCGGCCAACGTGCGCGACGGTGCGGTGCGGGCGCTGGTCGGCGGCTTCGACTACAACCGCAACAAGTTCAACCACGTGACGCAGGCGTGGCGTCAGCCGGGTTCGAGTTTCAAGCCGTTCATCTATTCAGCCGCACTCGAACGCGGTTTCACGCCGACGACGATGGTCAACGACGCGCCGGTCCACGTCGACGCCGGCATCACCGGCGGCCAGTCCTGGGATCCGAAGAACTACGACGGCAGGTTCGAAGGGCCGATGACGCTCCGGCAGGCACTCGCGAAATCGAAGAACATGGTGTCGATCCGGTTGCTGCAGGCGATCGGCCCGAAGTACGTGCAGGGCACGCTGCCGCGCTTCGGCTTCGATGCGGCCAAGCATCCGGCCTATCTGCCGATGGCGCTCGGCGCCGGCTCGGTCACGGCCTGGCAGATGGCAGGCGCCTATTCGGTGTTCGCGAACGGTGGCTACAAGATCAATCCGTACTTCATCTCGCGCATCGTCGACAGCAACGGCAAGGACCTGGCCCGCGTCGACAAGCTGGTCGCCGGGGACGAAGCGAACCGCGTGATCGATGCGCGCAACGCCTTCATCACAGACAGCTTGCTGCGCACCGTCGCACGCTCGGGCACCGCGGCGCGGATCACGGCCGCGCTGAAACGCAACGACCTCGCCGGCAAGACCGGCACGACCAACGATTCTCACGACGCATGGTTCGCCGGCTACAGCAACGACAACATCGTCGGGATCGCATGGATCGGATTCGACCAGCCGAAGTCGCTGGGCGACCGCGAGACCGGTGGCGGCCTCGCGCTGCCGATCTGGCTCGGCTACATGTCGAAGGCGCTCAAGGGCGTGCCGGAGAAGGAGCGCGTGATGCCGCAGGGCGTGGTCAATGTCGGCGGCGAGGTCTACTACGTCGAGAACCAGCCTGGGCAAGGTGTTCCATCGCTCGGACTCGACGATCCGGTCCCGTCGGCCGACGACGGCAAGGGGTCATCGTCTGGACCGACGCGCGACGACCCGCCGCACCAGACCGACCCGACGCATCCGCCGTCGGTGACCCCGGTGACGCCGAAATACGAAGATCCGCGCGATCGGTCTTTCGGGACGTGACGGATCGCGTCACAGGCTGAGCGTCGGAGAGACTCCGAGCTCTATCTCGATCAGCCGCGACAGCGCGACACGCAGGTCTTCACCGGAACGCGTGTCGACCCAGACCGCGCGCGCGACGTCCCAGCGGTAGTGGAATCCACCGGAGCGCGCGGCCAGCCAGATCTCTTGCGCAGCGGCCTGACTGTTCGCGATGATGCGGTGCCCGTTC
>JBDTIS010000012.1:0-11768 GCA_039936235.1 Burkholderiaceae bacterium
GGCGACCGCTGTCGCAACGGCTGCTGTCATGGATTCACTCCTTTGTGATGCACAAGATGTGGTATTTGCCTTCGACGATCTCGACGCCATGCGTGTCGTGCGCGAAGCCCGGCATCTCGGCATCGAAGCTCTCGAGCGCCTTCAGGTAGCCGAGCATCGGCCCCGTCGCCGCGCCGGCGTTCTCGCCTGGCATCAGCAACGGAATCCCGGGCGGATAGGGGACCACGCCGGTGGCGACGGTGCGGCCGGCGAGTCGATCGAGCGGCAACGACTCGACGTGACCGTTGACGAGCTGTTCGTACGCACCCACCGGCGAAAGCAACGGCACGGGAAGGACGCCGAAGGCCTCCGACATGAGCTCGGCTGTCCGGTGCTTTTTCATCGCCGAGAACATCGACAATGCGAGGTCGCCCAACCCGAGCGGCCCGTAGGTTCCCGGATGAGCCGCGACCAGCGCGGGGATACAACGCTCGAGAGGCGTGTTGGCGAGAACATCGCGATGAAAGCCCAGCAACGCGTTGACGAGCGTGCCCCACTTGCCGCGCGTGACGCCCATCGAGAACAGGAAGAGACAGGTGAAATCGGTAGTCTTCTCGACAACGATGCCCTGCGCGTGGAGATAGGAAGACAGCAGCGGTGCCGGAATACCGGCGGCCTTCAGCCGCCCGTCGCGACCCATGCCCGGCGTGACCACCGAGACCTTGATCGGGTCGAGCATGCAATAGCCGTCCTCGAGCCCGGCGAAACCGTGCCAGTCGTCGCCCGGATGGAGGACCCACGCATCGGGGTCGTGCGCCAGCCGCTTCGGATCGGCAAGATGGAACGCGGTCTTGCGATGGCCCTTGCCTTCGTCGACGACGTCCGGCTGCCAGGCGCTGAAGAACCAATCACCCTTGGCCTCGAACTCGGCGTTCAGGCGGGCCAGTGTCTGGCGAAAAGCAATTGCCTCGGAGATCGACTCGCCAGTGAGCGCCTCGCCGGAGGGGCCGTCCATCATCGCTGCAGCGATGTCGTTCGACGCGATGATCGCGTACTGCGGCGAGGTCGACGCGTGCATCATGAACGCCTCGTTGAAGCGCGCGTGGTCGATCGGCCGGCGCCCGTCGCGGATGTGGATGTACGACGCCTGCGACAGCGCCGCGAGCAGCTTGTGCGTCGACTGGGTCGCGAACAGGGTCGGACGATCCGGTCGGGGCGTGGCCGGATCGCCACGCATCGCATAGCGCCCGGCATAGAGCGGATTGAAGCGGGCGTAGCCGTACCAGGCTTCGTCGAAGTGAAGGCGGTCGACCGAGCCGCCGATCAAGGCCTCGACCCGTTCCACTTCGTAGCAGAGTCCGTCGTAGGTCGAATTCGTGATTACCGCGTGCACGGCGGCCTTGTCGATGTTCTTCGTCACGAGCGGGTTGGCCGTGATGTCCTGTTCGATCGCCGATGCCTCGAGCCGCTCGGACGGGATCGGGCCGATCAGCCCCAGGTAGTTGCGTGAAGGCATGAGGTACGTCGGAATGGCCCCCGACAGCGTCATCGCATGCTCGACCGACTTGTGGCAGTTTCGGTCGCAGAGCGCGATCTGGTCGCGCGTCACGCTCGCCATCAAAATGACGCGGTTCGAGGTCGACGACCCGTTGGTGACGAAGTACGTGCGGTCGGCGCCAAACACGCGCGCCGCGTTGTGTTCCGCTTCTCCGATGGGGCCCGAGTGGTCGAGCAGCGAGCCGACCTCGCTCACCGAGATCGAGAGGTCGGACCGAAACAGTTCCTCGCCGAAGAACTCGACGAAGGCGCGGCCCGCCGGGTGCTTCATGAAAGCCGTCCCGCCGGCATGCCCGGGGGTGTGCCACGAATACTCGTAGTGGTGGGCGAAGTTGGCGAGCGCCTTGAACATCGGCGGCAACAGGGTGGCGCGATAGCGATCGATCGCGGCCACGACGCGGCCACCGATGAAGTCGGGCGTGTCCTCGAACAGCCAGACGTAGTCGTTCACCTCCGACAGGACGTCGGCCGACATGTCGCTGACCGCGCCGCTCGCGGCCAGCAGGAAGATCGGCAGCCGCGCGGCATGAGCTCGTACTTCGGCGATGACGTCGCGCGCGGCCTTGTTGTGTTTCGGGCCGGCGAGCTCCCAGTCGATAAGGACCGCCTGCAGCAGTGAATGCATGGCAATCTGTGCAGTGGCTTCGCCGACGGAGGCGGCATCGATCACGTCGATGTCGCGGTCGCGCAATGCGTCGATCAAGGTCGCCGTAGCGCGTCCGCCTGCGGTGGCGGCGTCGACTCCGTTGTGGACGACGAGGACGCGGCGGCGATAGAGGATGCCGGGAGGGGCCTTCGCGACCGGCTCGAAAGCCGCGCTCATTTCGGCTCCTGCACGACGTAGGTGTGGAACACGACGCGACCGTCCACGTCGTCGGCATAGACGCCCTGCACCTCGAACTCGAAGCCGGGGAAGCGGTTGAATGCTTCCTCGAAGGCGAGGAAGTAGTCGAGCATCGGTTGCGCCCGGTCGTCGTATCGTTCCCCGGGGACGACGATGCCGATGCCGGGCGGATAGATCAGCGCCAGCGTGGCCGAGATGCGGCCCTTGCACTGCGAAAGCGGCAGGTAGTCGACCCGGTTGCCGACGAGCGCCTCGGTCGCCTCCTGCACCGACATGGCCTGCTCCGGAAAGTGCTCGCCGCGAAAGCAGAGTCGTTGCAAGGAAGCGATGTCGTGCTCGCGATAGAAGCCATGCATCTCGTCGCACAGTCGTCGGAGGGTGTAGCCCGCGTAGCGCAGCGGATAGCGGGAAAGCGTCGAAGGCAGCACGTCCTGCACGGTGGCGTCGGCGTCGTACAGATCCTTGAACGCGACGAGCCGCGAGATCAGCGACGCGCACTTGCCCGCTTCGATGGCCGGCGTCAGCAGGAAGAGGATGCTGTTGAGGTCGCACTTCTCCGGAATGATGTTGTTCTCGCGCAGGTAGGCCGCCAGGAGCGTCGCCGGGATACCGGTCTTGGTGTACGCGCCGGTCTCGCGGTCGAAGCCCGGCGTGATGAGTGTCAGCTTGTTCGGGTCGGTCATCGCCCAGCCGGGCGAGGCGTGACGAAAGCCGTGCCAGCGCGCATCCGGAGCCAGCGCCCAGCATGCCGGCTCGCGAGCGAGTACATCGGTGGGGATGTCCTCCCACTTCACGCGAACCAGTGGCTCGGAGAACTTCGAATCCTCGAGTGTTACGACGTCGGGCACGAAGGGGTCGAAGAACCAGGCCGTGCTCGCGTCCTTCGCGGCCGAGACGAACTGCGCCTGAAGCGTGCGCAACTTCTTGCGTGTCTCGATGCCGACACGGACGGCATCGTCCCAGAGCACCAGGCCGTTTCGTCCCTTGTGCATCCGTGCGTCGACGTCGAGGCTGGCGAACAGCGGATAGAACGGCGATGTCGAGCAGTGCAGCATGTACATCTCGTTGAAGCGCCGGTGCCCGGTGCGTCGTGACTGTCCCTCGATGTGCGCGTCACGGACGTGGATCTGTGAGGCCTGCGAGAAACCGGCGAGCTGCTTGTGCGTCGACTGCGTAGCGACGATGCCCGGGCTCGAGGCGTCGAGATTCTCGAGACCCATCGCGAAGTGGCCCGCGAACAGGGGATGGAATTTCATGAAGCCGGCCCAGGCTTCGTCGAAATGGACGTATTCGCAGAGGTGTCCGATGCGCTCGATCAGGCGGCCGGCGTTGTAGATCGTGCCGTCGTAGCTGCACTGCTCGATGATCGCCAGCCGGAACGGCCGCTCGCGTTTCCACGCCTCCTTGTCAGTGACGAGGGGATGGTTGCGGATCTGCTCGCGCAGCTTCTTCTCGTCGAGCGCGTCGTAGTCGATCGGACCGATGAGCCCCTGTGGATTGCGGTCGGTCTCGACATAGATGGGCATCGCACCGGCGAGCTGCAGCGCCCCCTGATGGTTCGACTTGTGGTTGTTGCGATCGAATAGCACGAGATCGCCGCGCTCGAGAAGCGCCGCAGTGACGACCTTGTTCGATGTCGAGGTTCCGTTGAGGATAAAGTAAGTGCGATCGGCGCCGAAGACCTTGGCCGCCTCCTTCTCCGCGGCCAAGGCCGGGCCGAGGTGCGTCAGCAGGTCGCCGAGCTCCGGTACCGAGTTGTCGATGTCGTTGCGGAACACGGCGTCACCGAGATGCTCCACGAAGAGGCGCCCGGCCGGGCTTCGGCGATAGAACGCGCCGCCCTGGTGGCCCGGGCAGGTCCACATCTGGTTGCCCTCGTATTCGTAGTCCATCAGCGCGCCGAAGAACGGTGGCTTCAGGCTCGCGGCATAGCGCTCGAGCGCGAAGATCGTCTCCTTTGCCGAGAAGGCGGCCGTCTCGTGATCGAGGTAGATGTAGCCGGTGACGTCGCCCATGGGCGCGAGCGACAGCGATTCCACGCCCTTGAGCTCGCTGACGAGGTAGATCGGCGTGTCCAGGCCGCGTCCATGACGGATCGTCTGGATCAGCGCCTGAACCTCGTCCTCGTTCGGGCCGTCGATGGCGAGCAGGAAGCAACCGATCGACATGTCGCTCTCGGCCGCGACCAGGGCCCCGGTCAGGGTTGGAACGACATCGGTTCGATAGTCGTAGCCGGCGAGCGCGTCGAGCAGGCGTTGCATCAACCGGGCTTCGTTGCCTGTCGGGGCTTCGGAAAACACCGGGCTGTAGAGCAGGAAGTGAAAGAGAGTGGAATACGGAACGGACAAGGTGAACCTCTCGAGAAGCGATGCGGTGATTGGAGCTTCGCTTCACAAATAAAGTGAGCGTCATGCTTCAGTATTCGCCGCTCGGTTAAGAGTCTGTACGTCTCCGCACATAGCGTGCGCGTAGATCAATATCGCGCAATAAACATGTTCCGATGTAGAGCGATCACCGCACTACAAGTGGTTTCTGTATTCCACCGCACAGACACCGCGTGACTTCGCTGGAATCTTCGCGATTCCCCTTCACGAGGCGCTCTGTATGACGATTGCTACTGGTGTGCACTCCGAGATCGGGCGGCTGCGGACAGTGCTGGTGTGCCGGCCCGGCCTGGCGCAAAAACGGCTGACCCCCGCGAATTGTCACGACCTGTTGTTCGACGATGTCCTTTGGGTTGCTCAGGCGCGCAACGACCACGACGCCTTCACGTCGGCGATGGCGGAGCGCGACGTCGAAGTCCTCGAACTGCATGATCTTCTGGCCGAAACGGTTGCCGATCCGACGGCGTGCGCATGGCTGCTCGACCGCAAGCTGGGTCCGAACTTCGTCGACCCGGAAACGGCAACGCGTCTTCGCCCGTGGCTCGAAGGCCTGACGCCTGCGAAGCTCGCGGAGCGACTGATCGGCGGCGTTACCCGATCCGAGCTTCCGTGGGAAGCCGAGGGATTAGTGGCTCGCTGCGCCGGATCGTCGGATCTGTTGTTACCGCCGCTTCCGAACGCATTGTTCGCGCGTGACAGCACGTGTTGGATCGGTAACGGCGTGGTCCTGTGCCCGATGTTCTGGCCGGCACGTCGCCAGGAAACGCTTTTGACGACCGCCGTCTACCGATTCCATCCGATGTTCGCCGGCAAAGTCACGGAATGGTGGGGCGATCCCGACGAAGATCACGGTCTGGCGTCGCTCGAAGGCGGCGACGTGATGGCCCTCGGCGCCGGCATCGTGCTCGTCGGCATGGGCGAACGTACGTCGCCACAGGCGGTCAGCCATCTCGCGCGTCGCCTGTTCGCGGCCGGTGCGGCGACCCGCGTGCTGGCGATACAGCTTCCCAAATCACGTGGCGCGATGCACCTCGACACCGTGTTCACGTTCTGCGATGTCGACCTCGTATCGGTGTTTGCTGCCGTGGTTGACGAGATACGGGTTCACAGCCTGCGGCCGGGAGACGCCGAAGGCAGCATCGACGTGCGCACGGAAGCGAAAGGACTCATCGACGTCGTGGCAGAAGCGGTCGGGCAGCGCGCGTTGCGCGTGATCGCCACCGGCGGGGACGCCTTCGAAGCCGAACGCGAGCAGTGGGACGACGGCAACAACCTGCTGGCCCTCGCGCCCGGCGTGGTGATGGCCTACGACCGCAACACCTACAGCAACACCTTGCTGCGCAAGGCTGGCGTCGAGGTCATCACCATGCCCAGCAGCGAGCTCGGCCGCGGCCGCGGCGGCAGCCACTGCTTGAGCTGTCCGGTGCTGCGCGATCCGCTGTGAGGCCATGCTCGTCCACTCGCTTCCGAAGGAGACTTGATGGGATTCAACCTGCGCAACCGCAGCCTGTTGGCGCTCGACGACTTCGACCCGCGCGACATCCGTCACCTGCTCGATCTGGCTGCCGAGCTGAAGCGCTCGAAGTACGCTGGCACCGAGCACCCACGATTGAAGGGCAAGAACGTCGCGCTGATCTTCGAGAAGTCCTCGACGCGGACGCGCTGCTCGTTCGAAGTGGCGATGCACGACCAGGGCGGGCACGTGACCTATCTCGACGCGGCCGGATCGCATATCGGTAAGAGCGAGTCGCTTAAGGACACGGCGCGCGTCCTGGGTAGGCTGTTCGACGGTATCGAATTCCGTGGTTTCCACCAGAGTTCCGTGGAAGAGCTCGCACGTTTCTCGCACGTGCCGGTCTGGAACGGCCTCACTGACGAGACCCACCCGACGCAGATCCTGGCCGACCTCCTGACGATGGAGGAGTTCGGCGAAAAGCCTCTGCATGAGTTGTCGTTCTGCTACCTCGGCGACGCCCGCTTCAACATGGGCTGCTCGCTGCTGATCGGCGGGACGAAGATGGGCATGGACGTTCGCATCGCAGCGCCACCAGGCCTGCAGCCGCCGGCACGGTTAGTCGAAAGAATGCGCGCGCTGGCCGAGCGCACCGGCGCCCGGATCACGATCGACGCCGACCCCCTGAAAGCGGTTGCGGGGGCGGACTTCCTCTACACCGACGTGTGGGTCTCGATGGGCGAGCCGGACGACGTTTGGAGGGAGCGCATCGAACAGCTCGTTCCCTACCGGGTAACGACCGCGCTGATGCAGGCGACCGGCAAGCCGCGCACCCGCTTCCTGCATTGCCTCCCCTCCTTCCATAACCTCGATACCGAGGCCGGGCGTGATATTCACGAGCGCTTCGGGTTGGAGGAGGGAGAGGTCACAGACGAGGTTTTCGAGTCCGACGCGTCGGTTGTCTTCACACAAGCCGAAAACCGGATGCACACGATCAAGGCGGTCCTGGTGGCGACGCTGGCATGAGGCCGCGATCGGCGACATAACGATGAAACTTCTGGTGGCCCTCGGCGGTAACGCGTTGCTCAAGCGAGGCCAGGCGCCGAGCCCCGCGAACCAGTCGGCGAACATTGGGGTGGCCGCGGATCAGTTGGCCAGGGTGGCCGCGGGCAACGACCTCGTCGTCACACACGGCAACGGCCCGCAGATTGGCTTGCTGGCCCTTCAGGCGGCGGCCGGCAATCCCGACGACTCGTCTTCACTCGACACGCTCGGCGCCGAGACCGACGGCATGATCGGCTACCTGCTCGAGCAGGCACTGGCGAACCGGTTGCAATCGACTCGCGCCGTGGCGACCTTGCTGACTCGCGTCGAGGTCGACCCTGACGACCCGGCATTCGCGAAGCCGAGCAAGCCGATCGGACCGATGTACACGGCGGCACAGGCTGAACGCCTTGCGCAGCAGCGAAACTGGGTCGTCGGTCCCGACGGCACCGGCGTGCGACGTCTCGTGGCGTCGCCCGACCCGAAGCACATCCTGGGGCTCGAACCGATCCAGTGGCTACTCGAACGCGGCGCCTTGGTCATCGCCGCAGGCGGCGGAGGCATTCCGGTCGCGCGCTCGGCCGACGGCCTCAGCCACCACGGCGTCGAGGCTGTCATCGACAAGGATGCCTGCAGTTCCCTGCTGGCTCGGCAGCTCGGCGTCGACTGCTTCGTGATCGCCACCGATGTCCCCGCCGTGTTTCTCGATTGGGGAACGCCGCGGCAACGCGAGATCCGCACGATTTCGCCGCGAGCAGTCCTGCGTCACAAGTTCGCGACAGGCTCGATGGGGCCCAAGGTCAAAGCCGCCTGCGCGTTCACGCTCGCGACAGGACGGCGGGCCGTGATTGGCTCGCTTGGACACATCGAAGCCATGCTGGCGGGCCAGTGCGGAACGGAAATCAGCATCGACGGCTTAGACGACTGATGTAATCGTGTGGACCAACAAATGGAGCTCGAGGTCTGTGAATCCACCGCCTGTTTGACGGAACCTTGAATACGATCGACTCGACAAGCTTGACCAAGAACGAGCAGATGATAAGAACTCGGCGAGGTCTGCAAGCACAGCCGATTCGAGACCGACGAAGACGGTGGTTCTATGCTCAGTAGTTTCGCCATGCAGAGAAAGGGCCGAGAGTCCTTTTCCAATGCCAACGCGCTCGGTTCGGCAGCCTGCTTCCTCCGCGTACCAAAGGCGTAGGCCGCATGAGAAACGACTTCGTCCAGTGGCGTTGACTCGTGCCACGATGCCAGCATTGTGGACCATTCCATGACCCTGATCCAAAGCCTGCTTGTCATTGGCGCGCTCATCGTGACCAGCGGATTCTTCTCCCTCGCCGAGATCTGCCTGGCGGCATCGCGTCGCCTGCGTCTGCGCCAGATGGCCGACGACGGCGACGCGCGCGCAGAGCGGGTGCTGCAACTGCAGGCTCAGCCGGGTCACTATTTCACCGTGGTACAGATCGGCCTGAACGCCGTCGCCATTCTGGGCGGTGTGATCGGTGAAGGGTCGCTCGCCCCCCACTTCGTGCACTACTTCGAGATCTGGCTCGGTCCCGAAGCGGCGCAACGGGCCGCCTTCCTCGTCTCCTTCGGCATCATCATTTCGGTCTTTCTGATCTTCGCGGACCTCTTCCCCAAGCGCCTTGGTATGAACGAGCCGGAGCGACTGGCAGTGAGGTTGGTGGGGACCATGCTGTTGCTGATCTCCCTGTTCAAGCCGCTGGTGTGGCTGTTCACGAAAAGCACCGACCTCCTGTTCAAGCTGCTGAAGCTGCCGACCCAGCGTGAGGAAACGATCACGTCCGCCGACATCCTTGCCATGAACGAAGCCGGCGCACGCGCCGGCGTGCTGGCGAGGCACGAGCAGCAAGTCATCGCCAACGTGTTCGAGCTCGACACTCGCATGGTGAACAGTGTCATGACATCGCGGGAGCGGGTCGTCTGGTTTCTCAAGGACGAACCCGAAGCGGAACTGCGGGCCCGCATCGTGGCCGAGCCTTTCTCGTCCTACCCGGTCTGCGACGGCGAAATCGACCACGTTCTGGGTTATGTGGACGCCAAAGACATGTTCCGGCGCGTGCTGAGCGGCCAGCCGCTCGCCTTCGACCAGGGCCTGCCGCTCAACAAGGCGCTGATGGTGCCGGACCGCATCTCGCTGACCGAGGTGCTCGAGCATTTCCGCGAGGTGCACAAGGACTTCGCAATCGTGATTAACGAATATAGCCTTGTCGTGGGCGTGATCACTTTGAACGATGTGATGAGCACCGTGATGGGAGACCTCGTGCCTGCCTGGAGCGAAGAACAGCAGATCGTAAGGCGCGACGAAAATTCCTGGCTGATCGATGGCGCGACGCCGGCCCAGGAGGTGCAGCGGGCGCTGGACATCGAGGCGCTGCCACATGCCGATCAATATGAAACGCTGGCCGGATTCTTGATGGTGATGCTGCGCCGCGTACCCAAGCGAACTGACAGCGTGAACTGGGCCGGCTATAAGTTCGAGGTGATGGACGTAGACAGCCATCGCATCGACCAGGTCATGGTCACGCGTGGCGTTGCGGCTAACCCACCGACGCCTTGAGATACGACACCAACTAGTCCTGATTCAAGCAGGTGCGCTTCGATGGTGCCATTCGCCAACTGCAGAATTTTGAATCGCCCCGGGATGTTTGGAGGCTCCCACCTTCGAGACGATGGCGCCATGAACCAATCGAACAAGTTCTCACTGAACGCGATGTCGAGGAACTGCGCCGAGCCAACGAGACACTCAAGGTGGTCCACCGTTGAGATGAGTGATGCGTAAGCGTTCCGCGAACGCACTTTGCGTTGTCGATGCTGAAATACAGAAGCGCCGGGGAAGGTAGCCTAGCGCAAGGCATTGGCGGTCTCCTCCAGCATGTATCGGCGAGAGGTCTTGACCCCGCCATCGGCGAGTAGACGCTCGTGGCCGAATAGGGTCATCCGCCGATAACCGCGCGGCAGCGCCCTCCTCCGGCTTCTCACAGTTGGTTTGCTCAGCGATCTCCACGTGACACGCACTACCGCGGCGAGATCGCTTCGCCGGAAGACCACTGCGTAAGACCGATTTCAAAGCCCGATCAGCTGATGGCTCGACCCGCTCCCCCGCCGCAAAAACAGCGGGCCGGGTGCCATAATCCGGGCCCGCGCCACACCATGGGTTGGCGCACTCAGGAGACACCATGAAATCCACCACCCCCATTGTTCTCATCCTGCTCGCCGTCGCCACGCTACTCGTTTCCTGCGAACGCAAGACGACGGTGACCGAGAACCCAGCGGGCACGACCACGACGACCACGACGTTGGCTCCTTCTGCGGCTGCGTCCAGCGCCATGGACAAGGCAGGCGACGCTGCCCGCGACGCGATCATCACCGGCGATGTCAAGACCAAGCTGCTCGCCGATCCTGACGTGAAGGGACTGATGATCAACGTCGACACGACGAACGGCGTCGTGACGCTGAATGGCTCGGCCGACAACGCCGGCAATGCCGACAAGGCCGTCTCGATCGCGAAGGGCACCGAAGGCGTCAAGTCCGTCGAGAACAAGCTGATCATCAAGTAATCCGAGTCCTAGCACACGCATCGCGTTGCGCTTGAAGATCAATGGCTTCACATCTTGCTTGAACCCGGCTTCCTCGAGGTGAATGCGTCTTCCAAACGTGGATAGTGGATCCGGCCTCAGGTACGTTACAAGCGACGTGGCTTTCAAAGGTTCCTCAGGCTGGAGAAACCGGCCAGCGATGGACCAATCCGCTATCCAGTCGCTTCAATGGCGCCTCGATTTGGGCGGTCTCATGGTTTGCCGCGGCCTGCGGGTTGACCGCCGATTACTTACGCTTCGATAGACGCGTTCGAGGCACCCGCGGCAAGTCGCCCCTCAGTCACTACTTCTTCATCGGTTCAGCCGGCATGTCCTTCTTCACCGAACTGTCGTTTTTCATCATGTCCGCGCAGATCTTGTCCATCCTCATCGCGGGATCGCCCGGCTTCCTGTTGTGCATGGTCAAGCCTTCTTTCTCCGCCTTTGCAATGTGATCTTTGCACTGCTGCATGGTGGGATCCTTCTCCATGCCCATGGAATCGTTCTTCTTCGTTGCGTCTTGGGCAGCCGCGCTACCGGTAGCCAGCGCGATACACGCGCATGCCAAAGCGAATATCGTAGTTTTCATGAAAGTCTCCTTCGGATGGTGAATCGGTTTTAGTTGGGCTTGTCAGCGACGTTTGAAAAGTTACTGTGCGTTGCTTAAATGAGATCGTCTGTGCGCCAGCGAACTTTGTCATGCGAAGATCCGGACGCGCTGATTGCCGGGAGTGCTCATATGCACTTCGGAAAGTCGATGGATATGGACGCCGACCAAGGCCGCTCGTAAAGGGCGCGGGTCTCCGATCGAGTGGCAATGTCGCTCGCTTTGGATCCAGGAGTTCTGTCTGGAAAAATGCAACGCAAGTCGAACAGGGATGCGGCGTAAAACGTGGACTGGTTAAGTG
>JBDTIS010000013.1:0-32486 GCA_039936235.1 Burkholderiaceae bacterium
GCCCGTGACCACCGACGGTGTGGCACTGGCGCGACTCTACGGCGAGCCGTTGTTCAAGGTGCCGCAAGACCTGTACATCCCGCCCGACGCGCTCGAGGTCTTCCTCGAAGCCTTCGAAGGGCCGCTCGACCTGCTGCTGTACCTGATCCGCAAGCAGAACTTCAACGTCCTCGACATCCCGATGGCCGAGGTCACCCGGCAATACCTCGGCTACATCGAACAGATCCGCAAGAGCAACCTGGAACTCGCCGGCGAATACCTGCTGATGGCCGCGATGCTGATCGAGATCAAGTCGCGGATGCTGCTGCCGGTCAGGAAGCAGGTCGGCAAAGGCGAGGTCGACGACCCGCGCGCCGAGCTGGTTCGCCGGTTGATCGAATACGAACGGATGAAGCTGGCGGCCCAGCAGGTCGACGCGCTGCCGGTCATCGGTCGCGACTTCGTCGTCGCGGCCGTGCACATCGACGAGACCGTCGAGAAGACCTGGCCGGAGGTGCGGGCATCCGACCTGCGCGACGCGTGGCTGGACGTGCTGCGACGGGCGAAGCTCGTCCAGCACCATCGCATCACGCGCGAGGAACTGTCGGTGCGCGAGCACATGACGCAGATCCTGCGACGACTACGCGATGCGCGCTTCGTCGAGTTCGGCGACCTGTTCGATGCGAGCCGCGGCATCCCGGTCGCGATCGTCAACTTCCTCGCATTGCTGGAGCTCGCGCGTGAGTTCCTGGTCGAAGTGACGCAGGGCGAAGCGTATGCGCCGATCTATGTGAAGCTGGCCTACACGCCGGGCTGATCACAAGGGTCGTCCGGTCGACCACGCAGATCCGACCAGTGGATCCTCACGTCTCTCGACTACCCGTCGACAACTACGAATCGACGCTTCACACCTGGTTCTCGCGACCGGCACGATCCAATGCCTTGCGCATCGACTCCAGTTCGCCGCGGATCGATCCGAGCTGCGCATGCAGGTCACGCAGAAGCTCCTGCTCGATGCGGCGCTCTTCGGTCTGCACCCACGAGGCTGCGATGGCCGCGGTGACGAGCGACAGGACCGCGACACCGAGCAACACGACGAAGACGGCGAAGATCTTCGACGCCGGGGTAGTGGGAACGACGTCGCCGTAACCGACGGTGGCCGCGGTCGTGAAGGCCAGCCATAGCGCGTCACCGAAGTCGTGGACCTGCGGCTCGAGCCACCAGAATCCGAGGCCGCACAGCGCGAAGACGCCGATCGCCAATGCCAGGTAGCGCGGCAACTCGGTCCGCCAGAACCACGGCCGCAACGACTCGGCGGCACGAAGGAGCACCATGCCCGCGACGGCGAGCCGCACCGCCACGACAGCGGTCGCTTCCCCCGACGGCAGCACCGCGCTGGCCAGCAATCCGATCGCAAGGGCGGGGCCGAGAGAAAGGCGCCTCGCGGTCCGTGGCGCGGGTGTCGCATCGAGTGGCCGGTGTTCCTGCCACCAGACGACCGTGCACACGACCGCCGCCAGTCCGTACAACAGGGTCGCCGCGACGCTGTACAGGGACAGCAGCGACCAGTAGAAAGCGGGAATGGTCACCAGCAGCGCCAGCAGTTCGATGCGTTTGAACAGTACGAGTCGAGTCGGCGAACCGACGGTCGTGACGCGACGGGCACGAAGACGCGGCGCGTCGACGCATTCGCTCCCTACCGGGTCCTTCTCGGCCGCCATCGCTGGTCCTCGTTGCCGCTGCCATTATCGGCGATTCCAGCCGGCTGCCCGGATCGGGATCCTTCGCCGGGCCGGCGCGGACTTTTCAGGATCACGAAAAAAAAGCGCCACGAGACCGAATCCCGTGGCGCCCTGCTGCGCGGCCGATCGATTCCAGGCCGCTCGGGGTCAGGCGACCTTCTTCTCGTGGGCGTCGTCGTGCGCGCTGAAGAACTGTTCGTCTTCGGTCGAACCTTTCAGCGCCGTCGTCGATGCCTCGCGCTCGATGGTCTGGGTCACCGCGTCGAAGTAGCCGGTGCCGACTTCGCGCTGGTGCTTGACCGCGGTGAAGCCCTTCGACGCCGCCGCGAACTCGGCTTCCTGCAACTCGACGAACGCACTCATCTGGTTGCGCGCATAGCCGTGCGCGAGGTTGAACATGGAGTAGTTGAGGCTGTGGAAGCCGGCCAGCGTGATGAACTGGAACTTGTAGCCCATCTTGCCGAGCTCGGTCTGGAACGTCGCGATGGTCGCGTCGTCGAGGTTCTTCTTCCAGTTGAAGCTCGGCGAGCAATTGTAAGCGAGCAGCTTGCCCGGATGGGCCGCGTGAACCGCGTCGGCGAAGGCCTTGGCATACGCGAGGTCGGGCTTGCCGGTTTCGCACCACACCATGTCGGCGTACTCGGCGTACGCGATACCGCGCGAGATCGCCTGGTCGAGCCCGGCATTGGTGCGATAGAAGCCTTCGATGGTCCGCTCTCCGGTCAGGAAGGACTTGTCGTTGTCATCGACGTCACTGGTGACCAGGTCTGCCGCTTCGGCGTCGGTTCGCGCGATCACCAGCGTCGGCGTGCCCATGACGTCGGCCGCGAGACGCGCGGCGATCAGCTTCGCGACCGCTTCACGCGTCGGGACCAGCACCTTGCCGCCCATGTGGCCGCACTTCTTCACAGACGCGAGCTGGTCTTCGAAGTGGACGCCGGCGGCGCCTGCCTCGATCATCGACTTCATCAGTTCGAACGCATTGAGCACACCGCCGAAACCGGCTTCCGCATCGGCCACGATCGGCGCGAAGAAGTCGATGTCGTTCTTGCCTTCGGACCACTGGATCTGGTCGGCGCGCGTGAACGCGTTGTTGATGCGACGGACCACCATCGGCACCGAGTTCGCCGGATACAGCGACTGATCGGGGTACATCTCGCCGGCCAGGTTGGCGTCGCCCGCGACCTGCCAGCCGGACAGGTAGATGGCCTTCAGCCCGGCCTTGACCTGCTGCATCGCCTGGTTACCGGTCAGCGCGCCGAGCGTGTTGACGAAGGGCTCGTTGTTGACGAGGTTCCACAGTTTCTCGGCACCGCGCTTGGCGAGCGTGTGTTCGACCTGCAGCGAACCGCGCAGGCGGATCACGTCGGCGGCGGTATAGCCGCGCTTGATGTTCTTCCAGCGGGGATTGGTGTCCCAATCCTTCTGAAGTTTCTGGATTTCGAGTTCGCGTGCGCTCATGTGGACTCCGATGTCGGGGTGGATGCGAGGAGGACCGCGGCGGGGATTTCGTACTAAAACTGCCGTCGGCGATGTCGATGATCGTATCCACTTCGGCCGCCCGCGACAAGAGGTCTGTCTTATATAAGACTCTTCATGAAATCTTCTAGATACAATGACATGGCCCTAGCGTTTTGTAATGTGAATCCCGTTTCCCACCATATGGTATTTTTTCGTGCGTTGCAGCAAACCCGGGGTCGCGATATTCGCCGAAGCCTGGAGCGCACGCGACCAAAAAACGGCCGCGAATGCGGCCGCCGATTCGAGCGAGGTGACAGGTCACGCAGCGCGTCGCTGCGGCTGCGCGGCGACTTCGAGCTTGGCCTGGGCGTCGCGCAACGCGGTCCGCAGTCCTTCCTGGACGACCGGGTGATAGAACGGCATTTCGAGCATCTGCGCGACCGTGCAACGCATCTGCAGCGCCCACGCGAGCATGTGGCCGATGTGCTCCGCATCCGGACCGAACATCTCGGCGCCGAGAAACAGTCCCGTTCCGATTTCGGCGTAGACGTGCAGCAACCCCTGGTTGCGCAGGAACACGCGCGACCGGCCCTGGTCGACGAACGAAACCGTGCCGACGACGTGCGGCACATGCTGGACGGCGCGATAACCGCCACCGACGATCGCGATCTGCGGATCGGTGAACATCACACCGAGCGCGGCACGACGCAGGCCCTTCCTCACCAGCGGGAAGCGCGCCGCGTTGTCGCCGGCGATGCGGCCCTCATCAGCCGCCTCATGCAGCACCGGCACGTCGTTATTGACATCGCCCGCGATGAAGATCGACGACGAGCCGCATTGCAGCGTGTCGCGGTCGAACAGCGGGACCGCATGCGCGTTGCGTTCGAGCGTCGTGTGCTCGAGCCCCAGGTTGCGGACGTTCGCGCTGCGCCCGGTCGCCGCGAGCAGATAATCGAAGCGTTCGACCTGGTCGGTGCCGTCCAGGGCCTTGAACTCGACCACCACCTGGTCGTCGTCGCGATGCACGTCGGCATGCGCGTCGGTGTCCAGATAGAACTCGGCGCCGAACACCTTGCGGGCCTCGGCCAGGATCGTCGGGTCGCCGACCGGACCGACGCCACCGCCGCGACCGAAGACCTTCACGCGGACGCCGAGACGGTGCAGCGCCTGGCCGAGTTCGAGTCCGATGACGCCCGGGCCGAATACGGCCACGCTGCGCGGCAGGTCTTCGAGCTCGAAGACGTGGTCGTTCGTGATCAGCCGGTCGCCGAGCACATTCCAGCTCGGCGGATAGCTCGGCGTCGAACCGGTCGCGATGACGATCGCCTTCGCGTGCACCGTGGCACCGGTGTCGATGGCGAGCGTGTTGTCGTCGACGAAGGTCGCGCGACCGAACAACTTGTCTGCCTCGGGAATCTCGTCGACACCGCGCATCACGAAGCCGACGAAGCGGTCGCGCTCGCTGCGCACCCGCCGCATGATCGCCTTGCCGTCGACCCTCAGTGGCGCGTCGATCGACATGCCGAACGCGGCCAGCCTCTCGATCATGTGGGCCGCTTCGGCCGGCGCGATCAGCAGCTTGCTCGGCATGCACCCGACGCGCGCGCATGTCGTGCCGTAGACGGTGCCCTCGATCAGCAGCGCGCGCTTGCCTGCAGCCTTTACCGCGCGATACGCGGCGAGGCCGGCCGTTCCGGCGCCGATGACTGCGACGTCGACTTCGATGCGGTCCATGGTTTTTCTCGATGCAAGGTGGGGAGTTGGAACAACGGCCCCATCGGGGCCGTTGTTCAACGGGTACTTCGCGCCGTTCAGGCGGCCTTCTTCAGGTAGTGCTCAAGGTCGTCCGCACTGCCGATCAACTTGCCGTTGATGAACACCTGCGGCACCGTCTTCCCACCTGAGATCGCGCCGACTGCCTTGGTGCGGATCGTGTGGGCCAGCGGCACTTCGACGTACTCGATGCCGGCTTCGGTCAAAAGCTTCTTGGCCCGGGCGCAATGCGGGCAACCGACGCGCGTCAGGATCGCGACCTGATCCGGACCCTTGGCGCTCGGGTCGAGGTAGGTCAACATGGTATCGGCGTCCGAGACTTCGAACGGGTCGCCTTCGACGTCCGGCTCGATGAACATCTTCTCGATCTTCTTGTTGCGCACGAGCATCGAATAGCGCCACGAACGACTGCCGAAGTTCAGCGCGCTCTTGTCGACCAGCATACCCATACCTTCGGTGAATGCACCGTTGCCGTCCGGCAGCAGGATCACGTTGTCCGATTCCTGGTCACGGGCCCACTCTTCCATCACGAACGGGTCGTTGACGGACACGCAGATCACCGAATCGATGCCGTGTTCCTTGAACACCGGCGCGAGCTCGTTGTAGCGCGGCAGGTGAGTCGATGAACAGGTCGGCGTGAACGCGCCCGGCAGCGAGAACAAGACGACGCTCTTGTTCGCGAACAGATCATCGGTGGAAACCGTCGCCCAGTCGCCGTCCTTGCGGATCTTCAGCGTGACTTCTGGGACGTTCTGGCCTTCGAGATTCTTCAACGCATTCATGGATAACGCTCCTCTGGCTGGAATTCAGGAAACAGATTGTGCGGTGCGACTGACGATAGATCAAGTGTAATTTAAATATAAAAACGATAGTCATTGATTATCGGATGATGACCGGCTTCCGACCACCATGCTCAAGGCAGGATGCGTTGCAACTCTGGCTCACCATCCAGCCACTGATGTTTCAGCGCGCCGGCCACGTGCAACGCGAACAGTGCATAGAGCGCGTAGCCGAGCCAGACGTGGAGGTTGCCGAAAAGATCGTGCAGGCGCTCCTTCATGACGGGCTCGACCGCCATGATCCAGCCGATCCGCGGCCAGGGCACCAGGCCGAACAGGCTCATCGGATGGGTCGCAGCGTCTTTCCAGGCGGAGTCGTGCATCCAGCCCGACAACGGCAACGACAGGATCAGCAGGTACAGCAGCGCATGAGCCGCGTGGGCGCCGAACCGCTCCCATCGCGGATAACGGCGCGGCAGCGCGGGCGGGCGATGGGTGAGGCGCCACAGCAGTCGCATCAGCGCGAGGCCCAGCACCGTGATGCCGATGGACTTGTGCGTATCGATGACGGGGCGTACCCAACTGTCGGGGAGGGAATCAGCCGACAGGCCGATGACGACGTTGACGACGATCAGCACCGCGATCGCCCAGTGCAGGACGATGGCGGTGCGGGTGTAGCGGGCTTGTAGTTGCATCGATCACCGGGGTCGTCACGAGGAACCGCAGTATCGCAAGAACAGCGCGCGTCGCACGTTCGTTCGTCGTGACGATCGGTCATCGCATCCGGTGAGCCCGCGCGGGCGTACATGACATCATGCGGTCCAAAACTTCTGCAACGCCACCTTGAACCACCGTCTCGAGGACGCCCTCGTCCGCAACTCGCCGCGTTACCTGCCGCGCGCCACGCCGCTCGCCAGCCTGCTCGTGCACGGCGCCGTCGGGGGCGTGTGGCTATTGCTGTTCGCCAGTGCATTCAGTCTGGGCGGGGTGTACGCATGGTCGACCGGCATCGCCTACATCCTGTACGACACGGTGCTGCTGGTCTTCGTCGGCTGGCAGACCTGGACCCTGCTGCGTCCGCCGCTGGTCCCCGCGCCCGATGTGCGCCGCGAAGGTCTGACGATCGTCGTGGCCGCCCACAACGAGGCCGCCGTACTTCCCGAATCGATCGCGTCGCTGCTCGCGCAGGACGATCCGCCCGATGCGATCGTGATCGCCGACGATGGCTCGACCGATGCCAGCAGCGCCCTCCTGGTCGAACGCTTCGGACTGGAGGAGCCGGCGTTGGGTGCATGGTCGACCAGCGCGAGCGTACCGACCCTGCACTGGCTGCGCGTGCCGCATGGCGGCAAGGCGCGCGCGCTCAACGAAGCGCTGCTTTCGCCGATCGCCGCGTGCCGCACGGCGATCGTGATGACGGTGGATGCCGACACGCATCTCGCACCCGGCGCGATCGCCGCGATGCGCAACGCGTTCTCGCACGAGCCGTCGCTGGTCGCCGCGACCGGCGTGCTGACGCCGGTGTGCGGGCCTTCGCTGACCGGACGGCTGTTCGAGTGGTTCCAGACCTACGAGTACATCCGCAACTTCCTGTCGCGCTACGCGTGGATGCGGGTCGACAGCCTGCTGTTGATCTCGGGAGCGTTCGCAGGATTTCGGCGCGAGGCCGTCGTCACGGTCGGCGGCTTCGATCCGAACTGCCTCGTCGAGGACTACGAGCTGATCCATCGTCTCGCGCGCCATTCGGCGCTCCATGGCCTGGGATGGCGGTCGCGCGTGATCGGCGGCGCGCAGGCGCGCACCGAGGCGCCGAGCACGACCGCGACCTTCCTGCGACAGCGACGTCGCTGGTTCGGTGGCTTCCTGCAGACCCAGTACTGGTACCGCGGGATGGTCGGCGACGGACGTCGCTACGGCAACGTCGGCCGCTGGATGCTGCCGGTGAAGGCCGTCGACACGATGCAGCCGATCTTCGGGCTCACCGCGCTCGGCATCCTGCTCTATTCGATCGCGGCCGCACGCGTCGCCGTCCTCATCCCCGTTTCGGCGTGGATCCTCGCAAAGATCGCGATCGACCTCGGCTTCCATCTGTGGTCGGTACATCTTTACCGGCGCTGGATCGGCAGGACGACCGAGGTCCACTTCGGCTTCGCGCTCCTCGCGGCGCTGGCCGAACCGTTCAGCTTCCAGATCCTGCGCCATGTCGGGGCGACGCTCGGCTGGGTGACATTCCTGACGCGACGCAGGCAATGGGGCAAGCAGGAGCGCCTCGGCGTGATCAGTTCGGGCGAGCCTTAGCGCCTGTCATGTGGTATGCGCGAATGCGACGATCTGTGCGGCCTGCGTGGCGCCGGTCTGGCGCCCGGCCTCCACGCCCTTGTCGAACCGGATCAGCGTCGGGATGCTGCGGATCGCGAAGCGCTGCGAAACCTTCGGGCTTTCGTCGCTGTTGACCTTTGCAAGAAGCGCGCGACCCTTGAGCGTCTTCGCGGCCTGGTCGAATTGCGGCGCCATCATCCTGCATGGCCCACACCACGGCGCCCAGAAGTCGACGATCAGCGGGATCTCGGTGCGACTCGCCACCAACTCGAAGGTCTCGTCGGTGAGCTCGATCGGCTTCCCATCGAGCAGCGGAAGTCCGCACGCGCCGCACACAGGATCGTCGACCAGCTTGTCCGTGGGCACGCGGTTGGTCTTGTTGCAATGGGGACAGGCGACGTGCAGCGATGGGTTGGTCATGTCGGATCGCTCGTTGAGGCTGGGTGGACGCGGGCAGCGGCGCGCATCGCCGCGGCGACTGCAGAGGTGCCGACAAGACGCAGACACGCACGAAGACGGAGGCCGGACGTCGACAGGGTACCGGTCCGGCCGTTTCTTTCTTCATTACGACGCGGCGCAGCGACGAGGAGTCTCCCACGTTGCCGACCCGGACCCTGATTCTCGTGGGTGAGGTTTCTCACTGCGTTCGACACGACCTATTTCCCTTGTCATTCCGACGGAGCGTAGCGACGAGGAATCTCATCCACGTTGCCGAACAGGACTCTCGTTCTCGTGCATGAGATCTTTCATCCGTCGACATTCAGGCAGCCAGTCGTGTCTCACCGGCATCGAACGTGAAGCCGCGATCCCCGAAGTCGACGTGCACCTTGTCCTTCGGACCGAACTTGCCTTCGAGCAGCATGCGCGACAGCGGATTCTCGATCTGCGACTGGATCGCCCGCTTCAACGGGCGGGCGCCGAACAGCGGATCGAAGCCCGCGGTCGCCAGCTTCGTCAGAGCCGCTTCGCTGACGTCGAGATCGATGTCCAGCTTCGCGAGCCGCTTCTCGAGGCCGCTCAACTGGATCCGTGCGATCGACGTGATGTTCGCCTGGTCGAGTCCGTGAAATACGACGACCTCGTCGATGCGATTCAGGAACTCGGGCCTGAACTCCTGCTTGACCTCCTGCCACACGAGACCCTTGATACGCTCGTAGACCGCGGCCGCCGTCGTCGGATCGGTACTGAGCGTGCCGCTCTCGGCGAGGATCAGCTGCGAGCCGATGTTCGACGTCATCACGATCACCGTGTTCTTGAAGTCGACCGTACGGCCCTGCCCGTCCGTCAGGCGACCGTCGTCCAGCACCTGCAGCAGCACGTTGAACACGTCGGGGTGCGCCTTTTCGATCTCGTCTAGCAGGATCACGCTGTACGGCTTGCGACGCACCAGCTCGGTGAGATAACCGCCCTCCTCGTAGCCGACGTAACCGGGCGGCGCGCCGATCAGCCGCGCCACGCTGTGCTTTTCCATGAATTCGCTCATGTCGATCCGCACGAGATGATCCTCGGAATCGAACAGGAAGCTCGCCAGCGCCTTGCACAATTCGGTCTTGCCGACACCGGTCGGGCCGAGGAACAGGAACGATCCGTATGGCCGGTCCGGATCGGACAGCCCGGCACGCGAGCGGCGGATCGCATCCGACACGAGTCGCACCGCTTCGTCCTGCCCGACGACGCGCTTGTGCAGCGCATCCTCCATGAACAGTAGCTTGTCGCGCTCGCCGGTCATCATCTTGCTGACCGGGATGCCGGTCGCGCGCGAGACCACCTCGGCGATCTCTTCGGCACCGACCTGCGTGCGTAGCAACTGGTTGGGCTTCTGCTCGCCCTGCGACGCTTCGGCCGCACGCGCCTGGGCCTCGAGCGGCGGCAGCTTGCCGTACTGCAGTTCGGCGACCTCGCCGAACTTGCCTTCGCGTTGCAGCTTCGCGATCTGCGCCTTGACGCGGTCGATCTCTTCCATGATGTGCGCGGAACCCTGCACCGCGGCCTTCTCGGCCTTCCAGATCTCGTCGAGGTCCGAGTACTCCTTCTGCAGCCGCTCGATCTCCTGCTCGATCAGCTCGAAACGACGCTGCGACGACTCGTCCTTCTCCTTGCGCACGGCCTCGCGCTCGATCTTGAGCTGGATCAGCCGGCGGTCGAGCCTGTCCATCACCTCGGGCTTCGAGTCGATCTCCATCTTGACGCGCGACGCGGCCTCGTCGATCAGGTCGATCGCCTTGTCCGGCAGGAAGCGGTCGGTGATGTAGCGATGGCTTAGTTCGGCCGCCGCGACGATCGCGGGATCGGTGATCTGCACGCCATGGTGGACCTCGTACTTCTCCTGCAGCCCCCGGAGGATCGCGATGGTGCTCTCGACCGACGGCTCGCCGACCAGCACCTTCTGGAAGCGCCGCTCGAGCGCCGCGTCCTTCTCGACGTACTTGCGGTACTCGTCGAGCGTGGTCGCGCCGATGCAATGCAACTCGCCACGCGCGAGCGCGGGCTTGAGCATGTTGCCGGCGTCGATCGAACCTTCGGCCTTGCCGGCGCCGACCATCGTGTGGATCTCGTCGATGAAGACGAGGGTCTGGCCTTCGTCCTTCGCGATGTCGGACAGCACGGCCTTGAGACGCTCCTCGAACTCGCCACGATACTTCGCGCCGGCCAGCAACAGCGCCATGTCGAGCACCAGCAGCCGCTTGCCCTTGAGCGACTCGGGCACTTCGCCGTTGACGATCCGCTGCGCGAGCCCTTCGACGATGGCGGTCTTGCCGACACCAGGCTCGCCGATCAGTACCGGATTGTTCTTGGTGCGGCGCTGCAGGATCTGGATGGTGCGGCGGATTTCGTCGTCGCGGCCGATGACCGGGTCGAGCTTTCCCTGACGGGCGCGATCGGTCAGGTCGATGGTGTATTTCTTGAGTGCCTCGCGCTGCGATTCGGCCTCCGCGCTGTCGACGGTCGCGCCGCCGCGCACGCCTTCGATCGCCGACACCAGCGCGGTCTTCGACAGGCCGGCCTCCTTGGCCGCACGCCCGGCTTCGCCCTTGTCGTCGGCGATGGCCAGCAGCAGCATCTCGCTAGCGATGTATTCGTCGCCGCGCTTCTGCGCTTGCTTGTCGGCGATGTTCAGCAGCCCGCCGAGATCGCGACCGACCTGGACCTGACCGCCGGTACCCTCCACCTTCGGCAACCGTTCGATGGCCTGTTCGAGTGACGTCGTCAGCCGCTGGACGTTGACGCCCGCACGCTGCAGCAGCGAACGCGCCGAGCCCTCCTGCTGCGCCAAAAGCGCCGACAGCACGTGGACGGGTTCGATGTACTGGTTGTCGTGGCCGACCGCGATGCTCTGTGCATCGGCCAGCGCTTCCTGGAACTTGGTGGTGAGTTTGTCGAGCCGCATCGGAAAATCCCCTGATAAGGTTTCACGCAGACATTGGGCGATCGCGCGCTGTTTCAAGTTGCTGTAGGCAAGTTTCAGGCACGAGGTTGAATTGTCCCCGTGCCGAAAGGAAATGTGGCAACTGGACGGCGAATCGGGCGAACGAGCCGCGGTGGTCGCCGCTCCCACTACCCCGGCGGCCTTGCATCGCGCGCCCCGGTCCCCACGTCGGTCCGGTGATGTAATGATCCTCTTCCATCCCCCGACCAACGGGCATCGCAGACGAAACCGGACCGATCCGGGCGACGTACAAGTCCGGCACCCATTGCAGGAGCATCCGCATGAACAATACCCTTCGCACCCCTGAATCCCGTGTCGCTACTCACCCCACCGCGCTGCGTCGACGCGGCTTCATCGCCACCGGCATCGCGGCCGCGATCGCGCTGGTCTGGGCCGGTACCCGCAAGCCCGCGGCGGCCGCGGTCAACGCCACCACCAGCGGTCCGGTGACGATCGTCCCGTTCAGCGATGCCGGCGTCGCACTCGCACCGGTCTCGGTCTCCAAGGTCGTGAAGTCCGATGCCGACTGGAAGAAGCAGCTCGACGCGACCCAGTTCGCCGTCGCCCGGAAGGAAGGGACCGAACGTCCGTTCAGCGGAATCACGTGGAACCTGCACGACAAGGGCATCTATCGCTGCGTCTGCTGCGACACGCCGCTCTACGACTCCGAGACCAAGTTCGAGTCGGGGACCGGCTGGCCGAGTTTCTGGCAGCCGATCGCCAAGCAGAACGTCGTCGAGACGTCGGATCGCAGCCTGTTGATGATGCGCACGGCCGTCTCCTGCACGCGTTGCGACGCGCATCTCGGCCACGTCTTCGACGACGGACCGAAGCCGACCGGCCTGCGCTATTGCATGAACTCCGCCGCGATGAAATTCGTCAAGCGTGCGTGACGCGATCGATCAACGAACCGAGGATCCGAGATGAACACCAGCACCTTCCTGAAACGTTTCGGCCGTGCCGCCACCGCGACGGCCTTCGTCGCGCTCGCCGGCTGCGGACTGGCCGATGCCGCCGACATCACGGCGAACGTCCCGGCTGCGGTCGTCGACACGCCGCTGGCCGCCACCAAGGGATCGCAGACCCTGGTCGTCGCCGGTGGATGCTTCTGGGGCGTCGACGCGGTCTTCAAGCACGTCAAGGGCGTCACCAGCGTGACATCGGGCTACAGCGGCGGCGAGAAGTCGACGGCAGACTACGACACCGTCAGCACCGGGCGCACAGGCCATGCGGAATCGGTCGACATCGTCTACGACCCGTCGCAGGTCACGGTGGGACAACTGCTGCGCGTCTTCTTCTCGGTGGCACACAACCCGACGGAGCTGAATCGTCAGGGTCCGGACCACGGGACGCAGTACCGCTCGGCGATCTTCTACAAGGACGCCGACCAGAAGCGCGTGGTCGACGCGTACATCGCACAGCTGCAGGGCGCGAAGATCTACCCAGGCCCGATCGTGACGCAGGTCACGCCACTGGTCGCGTTCTATCCTGCCGAAGGCTATCACCAGAACTACCTGCAGCTGCATCCGATGCAGCCGTACATCGTCATCAACGACAAGCCGAAGGTCGAGGCGTTGAAGACGATATTCCCGACGATGTATCGCGACAGCTGAATGTATCCACCGGGTCCGTCCCGGTTTACACCGGGTCTTCGAGACTGAACCGGTCGGTGTCCTCGTCGTACGCGAACACCTCGGCATAGCGGGCCCATTGCGTGACGGTGCGGAGCGTCGCCTCTGCGTAGTCGGGCGACATGTGGTCCTCGAGTTCGTCGCGAAAGCGCCGTGCGGGCGCGACGTGGGTGCCTCGTTCGTCGAGGACCCGCCGGATGTGCTGGGCAAGCGGGACGTTCGCGAGCAGCGCCTGTGCGAACTGCGCCTTGCGCGCATCGACGTTGGCCCCGACGTAGCGTCGTGCGGCAGGCGTCAGGTCGATGTCGGCCCCGCGCAGTTCGGCGAAGCGCAGCAGCTGCAGCGTCTCGGCCATCGGGAACAGATCGTCGATCTCGAGCTGCAACTGATCCGCGAGATCGGCCAGCGACGCACTGCCGTCGAACGGCTTGGCATCGACCTCTTCGAGCATTCCGGCGAGCGCGTTGGTCGACACCGGCGTCAGGATCATCGCGATGCCGATGCCAGGGAAGAAACCGTCCCGCACCGGTTGCGCCGCCGTGCGGGTCGTCATCTGCGCGTAGATGCGATCGACCATCGCGCGAAACGCCGGATCGAGCCGGTTACGCGGCTGCGGAAGGTCGACGGGGATCTCGGCGGCGACCCGTCCCGGATTCGACGAGAAGACGAGGATGCGGTCGCACATCAGCACGGCCTCCTCGATGTTGTGCGTGACGATCAGGATCGACTTGATCGGCATCCGGCCTTCGGACCAGAGATCCAGCAGGTCGGTTCGCAGCGTCTCCGCCGTCAGCACGTCGAGCGCAGAGAACGGTTCGTCCATCAGCAGCAGCGACGGATTGACGACGATCGCTCGGGCGAGACCGACCCGCTGCCGCATGCCGCCGGACAGCTCCTTCGGATACGCGTTCTCGAAGCCGTCGAGTCCGATCAGGTCGATGGCCGCAAGGGCGCGGGCGCGCCGTTCTTCGCTCGGCACGCGCTTCGCCTCGAGGCCGAGCTCGACGTTCTGCAGCACGGTCAACCACGGAAACAGCGCGAAGGTCTGGAACACCATCGCGATGCTCGGCGCCGCGCCGGCCTCGTCGGCGACCAGGTGCACGGTGCCCTGGCTCGGCTCGATCAGACCCGCGATCGCGCGCAGCAGCGTCGACTTGCCGGAGCCCGAGCGGCCGAGCAGCCCGACGATCTCGCGCTCGTTCAACGTCAAGTTGACGTCGTCGAGGATCGGGATGGCGCCCGGCGCGGTCCCGTAGAAGTGCCGCAGCGCCACGACTTCGACGAGCGGCGTCGATACCGACGGCGTGATCACGACGACGTCCTCATGCGAGCCGCAGCCGTCGTTCGGCGAACGCGTACATCGGACGCCAGACGAGGCGGTTGAACGCGAGGACGAAGACCGACATCATCCCGATGCCGAGCGCGACCCGCGGAAAGTCGCCGGCGGCCGTCGCTGCGGCGATGAACGCGCCCAGCCCGTGCGCCTCGATCCGCTGGTCGCCCCACGAGACCGCCTCCGCGATGATGCTGGCGTTCCACGAGCCGCCCGACGCGGTCAGTGCACCGGTAACGAAATACGGAAATACGCCCGGAAGCGCGACCTGTCGCCACCACTGCCAGCCGCGGACGCCGAACATGCTCGCGGCTTCGCGCAGGTCGTTCGGGATCGCGCTCGCTCCGGCGATCACGTTGAACAGGATGTACCACTGGGTGCCGAGGATCATCAGCGGCGACAGCCAGATGTCGGCGTCGAGATGCCAGCGGATGATCGCGATGACCGCGAACGGGAACAGCACGTTGGCCGGGAACGCCGCGAAGAACTGCGCGACCGGCTGCAGGCGCTCGGTCCACGCAGGCCGCAGGCCGATCCATACGCCGATCGGCACCCACACCAGACTCGCGATCGCGATCAACACGATCACGCGCAAGAGGGTGATGCAAGCGTCTCCGAAGACGGTGGCGAAATCGCTCACGCTGAGCGTCGCGAGGACGTAGCTGCCGACCAGCCAGACCGCCCAGCAGACCGCGACGACGATGCCTGCCTGCCACAGCAAGTCGCCGGCTGGTCGTCGGCGCCGTCGCGTCGGCGCTGGGACGGGCCTGCCGGTGCGATGGTCGAGCGCGACCAGCATACGGCCGAACCCCGTGACCGGCGCGAACAGCAGCGGCAGCAGTCGCGTCTTGCGCAGCAGGTCGTAGACCCACGACCGAGGCCGCTCGGTACTCGCGGTCTGTTCGAAGCGGAATCGGTCGGCCCATGCGACCACGGGGCGGAACACCAATTGGTCGTAGATCAGGATGACGATTCCCATCGCCAGAACCGCAAGTCCGATCGCACGGAAGTCCTCCTTCGCGATCGCGATCGCGAGCCACGAACCGACCCCGGGCAGCGTGACGGTCGTGTTGCCGACGGTGATGGCTTCCGATGCGACGACGAAGAACCAGCCGCCCGACATCGACATCATCGCGTTCCAGACCAGCGACGGCGTCGCATACGGCAGATCGAGGCGCAGGAAGCGTTGGGCCGGCGACAGGGCGAAGCCGCGCGTGACCTCGTCGAGGTCCGTCGGCACGGTTCGCAGCGACTGATAGAAGCTGAACGCCATGTTCCAGGCTTGGCTGGTGAAGATCGCGAACACGGCGGCCAGTTCGATGCCGAGGATGCGCCCCGGGAAGAGGCCCATGAAGAACGTGACCGTGAACGTCAGGAAGCCCAGGATCGGCACCGACTGGAGGATGTCGAGCGCAGGGACGATCAGTTGGCCGGCGCGGCGGCTGCGCGCGGCGAGCGTCGCGACCACCAGCGTGAAGACCAACGATGCGAACAACGCCGCGAACATCCGGATCACGGTTCGCAGCGCGTAGTACGGCAGGTAGGCGGGATCGAGAGTCACCGGCTCGACCTGGAGCGCGGCGAGCGGCTCCGCGACCCCTTCGACACCGCGAAACACCAGCGCCGCCAGCCCTGCGAGCAGCACGAACGCGATCGCGTCCGCGCTGTTCGGCGGCGTCAGGCGCAGCGTCCGCGAGAACGGCCGGTTGCGCCAATAGGGCAGTGGAAGCGATCGCATCGTGGCCTTCACGTTCGGTCTGTTTTCGATCGGACCGCATCATCGCTTAATCGGTGAGTGGCCATCGTGACAGCGGGACGGCATGGGGGAGAGGGGCCATGAGCTCTCTCGTCATTCCGACGGAGCGCAGCGACGAGGAATCTCGTCCACGTCGCCGAACCGGACTCTGGTTCTTGCGGGTGAGATCTCTCACTGCGTTCGCGAGGACTGCTCTCCCCAAGCAGGAAACGTGCACCTTCGTGATGTGGTCTTCCGAGTCGACTTGCCGAATGGGGCCTTCAACGTGGTTCACGGCGACAAGGAAGCAGTCGACGCGCTGCTGATCCATCCGGACGTCGCGGCGATCAGTTTCGTCGGCTCGACGGCGTGGCCCGCTACACGGCCGACGGCGCGACGGCGAGACCGCGCGGGAATTCGCGCGAATTTCCGCTACGCATCGAGGTCGGCATGGCCGGCATCAACGTGCCGATCCCGGTACCGATGGCGTGCCAATCGTTCGGCGGCCGGCAGCGGTCGCTGTTCGGTGCACACCACGCCAACGGTGAAGAAGGCGTGCGCTTCTTCACGCGCCACAAAAGCATCATGCAGCGCCGGCCCGACGCTCCGTCGAGCAAGGGTCCCGAGTTCACGAGGCCGGTGAACAAGTAGTCTGCAGACTGGTCCTGATCACAGACGCTCGATGCCCATCTCCTCGAACCAGTAGCCGCCTTCCGACGACGGTCCTCCGTCGTCGGCGTCGTAGTTGATCGTCAGTTCGGTGTCCCGCGCGACGGGGCCGACGACGTAGAAGCGCATCGCGAGTTCGATGCGATCAGTCTCGTAGCGCATGTTCGCGGGGTTGGCATGATTGTAAAAGCTGCCGAAGCCCATCGCGTGCGCATGGAAAGGCAGGATCTCGTCGTCTTCGGACCAGTTGAACACGACGTGCTGCAGCTCGTGGCTGAGCTTGTCGAACGACATCCGGTACGGCAGAACGGTGCATACCTCCACCAACTCGCCGGCCTTGAAGTCCCGGCCGGCGAAGACGCCCTTCCCTCTCGGCGTCCCGGTCTCGGCCACGTAGATCGCCGCTGCCGTTTCAACCATGTCGTGCCGCTGCCGTGTCGGCGGGTGACGCGATCAGTCGATGCGGAACTCGGCGCGGATCGCGCTGGCGAGTGCGGGGTCGGTACGCTCCGCGAGCGCGGCGCAACGCTTCGCCGTGTGGACGGATGCAGCTTCCCAGATGTGCAGGGCGTCGCCCTTGTCCTCGATGAACATCCAGAATTTTTCGGTCCACGCTTCGAATGCCGCGAGGTCTTGGGGGGTGAGATGGTCGGATTTGGTCATCCCTCATTTTCGCACGGCTCATTTCGATTCGCGAAGTGTCGCGTCGGCGCCGGCTGACGACGGGAAGACCATCGCGGCCGGAGCGCCTCCGTGTCCACCGGGTCAGGAATGCGCTTCTTCCTTCTTCGGCGCGTGTTCCCGGATCTTCCCGGCCACCGCGTGCGCCTTCGCGTCCGCTTCGTGGGCTTCTTTTGCCTTCTGCTGCGCGCGCAGAGTCCCGGGGTGCCGCCAACAGGTGCGGCACCGCGACGGCCGCGCTACGGGAATTCCCCGGCGTCGGGCCGGACCGGCGCACACGCCGGCAAGGGTTCTGCCCGATGAGCAGGAAGCGACGGCGGCGCCCGCGGCACCGCCTGGTCCGAAGCGTGCGCCGAGAGCGGACGCGACTGCGACGGGACCGCGACGTTGACCGCGACGTTGACCGGCTGACGATGAGTGCGGGGACGCCGGCGAAGCGGCTGGCGCGCTCTGCGTGATCCGGGACGCGGACGCACTTTCCCGAGCCGGTGCTACCGATGCGGGAGCGGCGGCAACAGGCGCTTCCGCGGGCGGTTTGCTGTCTGTTGCCCGCATGCCGTAAGCGCGCCGATCGAGGCAGCGGCGAGTAGCGCGAGAAGTCTCATGGATTCCGTTTGCAGGCATCGCGCCCGAGTAAGTGGTTGTCGGTACGACGCCCCGGCCGCAGTCCCGGCGCACCGTGCGCGCACTTCGTTACAGCCGGGGTGCCGCACCGTCGCGTGACGTCCGCATCGATTCTTTACGCGAAGCCTTCGTCACCGCTTCGGATCGTTCCTGATCAACGCCAGCGCACACAGCGCCGCAACCGCCGCACAACCGGCGCCGATCAACGCCGCAACGCGGACCCTCGCCATGAAGGCGCCGGGCGAGTCGCCCGCCGCGAACACGAAGCCCAGCAGCGCGGTCGTGATCAGGCCGCCGATCCGCGCCAGCGCGCTGTTGAATCCGGACGCCGCCCCGACGTGGTCGCGGTCGACCGACGCGATCACCGACGTCGTCAGCGGCGCCACGCACAACGCCATACCGACCGCGACGGCCATCGTCGGCGGCAGGATGTCGCGCCAATAGTCGATCGCGCCGTCACCGATTCGCGCATACAACGCCAGGCCGGCGGCGACGATGGCACTGCCGGTTACCAGCAGCACGCGGCCGCCGACCCGTGCGGCCACCCGCCCCATCAGCCGGGACACGCCGCCAATCAGCAGCGGTACCGGCAGCATCGCCGCGCCGGCCTCCGTAGCCGAATAGCGACCGACGCGGATCAGCACATAAGGCAGCAGCACGAGCAGCCCGGCGAGCGCGGCATACAACAGCAGTGTCAGCAGGCTCAGCCCGGCGAAGGTCGATGTGCCGAAGAGCCCGAACGGCATCAGCGCATCGTCGCCGCGCCTCGCCTCTATCCCCAGGAACAGTGCGAGCAGCACAAGGCCCACTCCGGCCGCGAGCGCCAGCGCGATGCGTGGCGTAGACGGCTCGGCGGCCGCGGTGAGAGCCCACACCAGCATCCCGAGCCCCAGCGTCGCGGCGGCACCCCCACCCCAGTCGAGCGAGCCCGAGCCACCATCCCGGCTCTCGGCGGTGTACGTCAGCGCGAGCCAGATCGCCGCCACACCGATCGGCATGTTGATCAGGAAAATGGGCCGCCAGCCGAACAGGTCGACGATCCATCCGCCGACGACCGGGCCGACCGCGCCGAAGATCGCGCCGGCGGCGGCCCATGTGCCGATCGCGCGGCCGCGCGCCTCGCCGTCGAAGGTCGATCCGAGGATCGCGAGGCTGTTCGGCATCAACAGTGCGGCGGCCAAACCCTGCAGCGCGCGTCCCGCGAGCAGCCATGGCAACGAAGGCGCGAACGAACAGAGAATCGATGCGAACAGGAATACCGCGATGCCGCCGACGAACAGGCGCCGGCGCCCGTAGTGATCGCCGGCCGCGCCGCCGAACAGGATCAGCGCGCCGAGCGGCAGCAGGTAGGCGTTGATGGTCCAGGAAAGCGCCGCCGGACCCGCATGCAGGTCGGCGCCGATCGTCGGCAGTGCGACGTTGACGACGGAACCGTCGATGAACGCGAGACCGGAGCCGAGCACCGACGTGAATACGATCGCGGTCGGATGCAGCGCCACGCCATCGCCGCTGGTGTTCGATGCGACGTCCGCGTCGCAGGCGACAGGCGAGGTCATGCGCGAACGCGGCGACTGGGCATCATGGTCGTTCTTTCTACAACGGACTCGAGGGATCGCGCGGCGACGCGCCGTCGCGGCCGCGGCAGCACCTTCTCAGAACGCGGGGCATTGGCTTAACGCTGCTGCCCGCCCCCTCCCGGAAATCGAAAAAGGCTCAGGCCGCGCCCTATTCAGCCGACCTGAAAAAGGAGAGGCCGGCGACATCGCATCGCGACGGCCCGACCTGCACGCGTCGCGAATGCCGAGATCAGCGGCATGCGACGCCCACCTCGACACCGGTTTGCGCGCAGCGCGAACGCACAGGAGAAGTCAACGTGAAGTCCACCAGCCCGAAACCACCGAAGTTCCCAGTGTCATCGATGACCCTCGCTGCGGCCTTGCCGCTGGCGCTGGCATTGATGGCTGTCCCGCTGGCCGCCCGTGCCGGAAGCGACGAAAAATCGGTGGAAGCCGCTGCCGCGCAGAAGGCCATGCCGGTGATCGCCGCGCAACCCCTGACCACCGTGGTCTACGCAGGGCGCCCAGTGACGTTCAAGGTGCTCGTGACCAGCCCCACCCCGCTGTCCTATCAGTGGTCCAGGAACGGCCAGCCCATCGTCGGGGGGACTGCGAACAACCATGTGATCCCGGCGACGGCACTCGACGACAACGGTGCGAGTTTCACCGTCTCGGTGAAGAACGCGGCCGGAACCGCCGTCAGCAGCGTCGCGCGCCTCACGGTGAACGCGATCATGCCGCAGATCGCCACGGCGGATCGCCCTTTCAGTGACCAGTCGCCGTGGAACGCGCGACCGACCGAGTACACGTTGGGCCCCTTCGAGGTACCGCGATCGACCTATCTCCCGACCGTCGCCGAAGGCATCTGGTCGACCGGCGCGTTCGTCGCGTCGGCCAGCGACCCGTCGGTCACGGTCGTCGGCCCGGCAGACGGCTCGCCCCTGTGGGTTCCGGATGCCGAAGCGAACGTCGCGCAGATGGTGATCCCGCACTGGCCTGCGAACGTGGTGCCGGCAGCCGCTGGCGATGGACACGCCGATATCATCGACCCGTCGACGAACCGCATCCATTCGTTCTATCAGCTGCGTCTTGTCGACGGACAGTGGCACGCCGCGCAGTACACCTGGACAGCGCTCGACGGGCGTGGCTTCGGGACGCCGGGTCAGTACCAGCAAGGAGCCCGGGCAGCGGGCGTCCCGCCGTCGGCTGGCTTGATCCGCACGAAAGAAATCGACGACGGCCTGCCGGCTTACCGCCATGCGCTCGCGATGTCGATGACGTTCACCGCCCTCGCGAGGAGCCCGGCCTACACGTTCCCCGCCACCAATGCGGACGGGGACGCGGCGACCACGAACAGCGGCTCGATCCCGGAAGGCGCGCTGATGTTGCTGCCGGCGAACTTCGACTTGTCGGCGATCAGGGATCCGCGTCTGTTGAAGATCGCCAGGACGCTGCAGTCGTTCGGCGCTTACGTGGTCGACCGAAACACCGGTACGCCTTACGACATCTACGTCGAGAACGGTTCGAACTTCGACCTGATGCCCAATGGTCCCGACGACGAGATCGCCGCCGAGCTGGACCTGATCCGCGCCGGCCTCCGCCAGGTCGTCTCTGCGACCGAATGGATCGACGCGTCGGGTGCGGTGTTCATCCCGGAGCATCGCCTGAACCTGCTGTCGATGCGCGGCTACTGGTACGTCACCCAGGGCGACGCGCCCGGCGTCTTCGACACGCAGACCCAGTCGGTCGTGTTCCCAAGCAACGGAATCCAGACTGCACAGGTCAACGCCAGCTGACGCAGCATGCCGTCGGTGTTCGGGGCCCCGGTAGCCGGCCAGCAGTACACGATGAAGGTGTCGGCAACCGGCGGCGCGACGATGAAGATCGACTTGATGGTGAACAACGCCGCGGTGTACTCGACCGGCGTCCAGGGCGACGGTGCGACCCTGACTTTCACATGGCCGGTCAACGGTGCCGCGCCCTATGTGTGGTCCTACAGCGCCGCGCAGGGTGGCGGGACCGTGACAGCCACGCTGACGGCGGTCACCCAGTAGACCGAACCTTCGCTGGATATCACACGACGATTTCCGCCGTCGCGGGAATCGTCGTTTCACGGACGGTCAATAGGTCTGCTTGCGGTCGTGCACGACAACGATCAGCGTCTTGACCAGGATGTGCAGGTCGAGACGCAGCGACCAGTTGCGCAGGTAGTCGAGGTCGTAACGGATGCGTGCTTCCATCTTCTCGACGGTCTCGGTCTCGCCGCGCAGGCCGTTGACCTGCGCCCACCCGGTGATGCCGGGCCGCACCTTGTGCCGCAGCATGTAGCCCTTGATCAGCTTCCGGTAGAGCTCGTTGTGTGCGACCGCATGCGGCCGCGGCCCGACCAGGCTCATCCGTCCCTGCAACACGTTGAGCAACTGCGGCAGTTCGTCGAGCGACGTCTTGCGCAGGATGGCACCTATGCGCGTGAAGCGCAGGTCGTTCCGTTGCGCCTGCTTGACGTGGGTGCCGTCTTCGCCGACCGTCATCGACCTGAACTTGTAGACGATGATCTCTTCGCCGTCGAGACCGTAGCGCCGCTGCTTGAAAATCGCGGGACCGGGCGAGGTGGTGCGGACCAGGGCCGCGAGCAGCAAAATGATCGGCGACAACAGCAAGAGCGCGACGCCCGAGATGACGATGTCGCTGGCCCGCTTGAGCAAGCCGTTGACCCCCACGAACGGCGTCTCGCAGACCGCGACGACCGGAATGTCGACGACCTTGCTGAAGCGCGCCTGGATCAGTTCGGTGACGAACTGGTCGGGGACGAAGTAGATCGACGTCGTCGTGTCGCGCAACGTGTCCAGCAGCCTCAGCGTGCGTTCCTGCGTCGCCATCGGCAGCGACAGATAGATCACGTGGACGTGATTGCGAACCGCGTACTCGGCGAGATCCTCGAACTTGCCGAGCACCGGATAGTTTGCGCCGCCAGCGTGCCGGACCACCTGACGGTCGTCGAAGAATCCGATCAGCGACAAATCGGTATACGGGTTGTGTTCGATGCGAGTCGCGAGCGCGAGGCCCTGCTCGTTCATCCCGACGATCACGCAGCGCTGCGTCCGGGACACGATGTAGGGCGCCGCGAAGCGGAACGCGAGGTGCATGCCGATCAGGCAGGTCGGCGCCAGCCACAGCCAGCAGACGATCGCGCGGTCCGCATAGAGGCCGATGTTGCCTGTGGCCCACGCAAAGAACAGCAGCAGGCCGATCAGCGTGAACGACAGTAATACCAGGTCGGTGACCAGGCGCGGGATCGACACGTGCACCCGTGATCGCCCCGGATAGCTCAGCGTAATCAGGACGAGCGAAGACACGAGATAGGCGCTGCCTCGTGTATTGTCGAAAGCGAATGCACTGATCCAGAGCGAAAGCACCAGTGCGATCGGATCGAGCAGCGTTTCCACGTGGGCGTGGGTGTCGTCGCGCCCGTGCAGCAATCCAGGAAGCTGGTGGATTGCCACTGGCACCTTCGTTGCATCGATACGCAGCGTGCTATTCATCGGATGGGAAATTCATTGTTGGAAACACGTCGCAACTCCAGTCCACTCCGCCGAGGCATGAATTATGCCAATCGGTCTTCCCATCGAATCGACGCCACCGCATCCGTGATGCCCGACGACAACCGACCGTTCCACCCGGACCCTGCGTCGCCCCGACTCTGTCGACGGGTCGTCGGTGCCTTGTTCGCGACCGTCACGACGCTGGCGCTCGCCGACCAGGGACTCGTCCCCTACGTCACCGCGATCCCGCGTGACGCGGAAGCCAGCACCGTGACCTTCGCGGTCTTCCAGGTCGAACGCTACGATTCCAACTTCTTCAGATTGCCCGACGGCACCGGTCCGCCGGGCGACACGCGCCGTTCGGTCGTCACCAGCACCAGTGGCGTCGGCCTGAACCTGGACAAGAGCTACGGACTCCAGCGCATCGTCGTCAACGCTTCCGCTTCCCGCGCGCTCTACGCGTCGTACGGCAACCTCGACGAGACCAGCACACGGATAGACTCGAAGTACTACTGGAGCGTGACGCCGTCGGTCACCGGCGACGTGACGTTCGACTACAGCCGCATTCCGACCGACTACGAATACATCGGCTACCGGACCGCGCCCAATCCGCGCACCACGCGCCTCACTCGCCTGAACGTGGACTACAAACCCGGCGCCGCGTTGCACCCGCGGTTGTCGTTCTACGAATCGCAAGACAGCACGCAGGACAACACGTTCCAGGTCGAAAGCTCGAGGTCGCATGGCGTCGAGGCCTCGCTCCTCTACGATTTCCTGTCCGGCAACGTGATCGGCCTCTACGCGAACCATGACACCGGCAAGAGCCTCAACCTCGATCCGAACGTCCCGCTGCAACTCGACAGCACTTTCACGCAGACCCAGTACGGCGTGCTGGTGAGCTGGAAGGCGACCGGCCAGACGCGCCTCGACGGCCGTATCGGATACTTCGAGCGCGGCGGGCAGCGATTCACATCCCGCAACTACGACGGCCTGGTCGGAACGATCAACTTCCGCTACGACCTCACCGGGAAATCCGTCCTCCGCATCCAGGCCAGCCGCAATCTCTACGCATCCCAGACGATCTTCAGCAGTTACTACCAGGAAAACCTCGGAGAGATCGGGGTCGACTGGGCCGCGACCGGCAAGCTGACGTTTCGCCCGAAATTCGGGATTCGCAAGCAGGACTTCCGGGGGTCACCATTTCCGGTCGTCGATGCACTGACAGAGACCACCCGCTATGGCACGCTCCAACTCGACTACGCTGCCCTTCGCGCCGTCGATCTCGCCTTCTCGATCTCCCGATCCTCGCGCACTTCGAACAACTCGGCCCTTCAGTTCACCGACAACAACGCGTCGGCGTTTGTCCGATTCAAATTCTAGCCGGCAACCACCGCACGCCCGGCACGAAGAATAGCGTACAATTGCTGCATTGCGGCAATCGCTGGATGACTTCGTAAATCCTTGCTGTAACAAGGATGTCACGTCGTGACAGCAGGTTGCACGCCTCTGACCTTCTCGATTTTGCCGCGATGCACCGATCGCAGCAATTAGCAAGATTGCGCTAAATTGTTGGGCGCGGTTCTTGCGCAGCGGGGAGGTTTTACACTCGTGGAGTTTGTTTTGCGCACCCTATTGAATCGCTCATTGCTTCGAATCGTGCTGTTGTCACTGGTCGCGACCGTCGCGTTTCCAGCGGCAGGCGTCACATCGACAGCAGTTGACCGCAAGCCCGCTGACTCCGCCTACAATCGATCCCCGATGATCCAGATGGCTCTATTCGGAGCGGAGAGCACCGCTTTGAATGCGAAAGATCTCGTTATACCCCTGTTGGCGCAGGCCGATGTACCGATGTTGTCGGGGGTGCCATGGACCGTCGCGACGATTTCAGCCGCAGGGGATGGATCACCGGTTGTGAACGCGGCCCCTGCGCCGTCGGCGGCGTCGAACGCCTCCAGTAGCAAGTTGCCCCATTCATCGCCCTGGGCAGCCCTGGCAGCGACCACGATGCTGGTCGCATTTTTCCTCTTCAGGCGCGCGCAATGACGGTAACGGTCCCGATCCGAACATGCACGACCGCACTCACGAGCGTTCCGTCGCATAACCTGAACTCGCGCGAATGGGTCCGCGCACTGGTTCGTGTCGTCACGGGATTAGTCGCCGCACTGTCGATCGCCGCATTCGTGCCGACCGCTCACGCCGACACGGTGGCGCCGTCGAATTATGAGCTCGGCGCCGGCGATTCGATACGCGTCACCGTTTTCCAGAATCCGGACATGACGGTCGAGACGCGCGTCTCCGAAGACGGATCGATCAGTTATCCGCTGGTCGGCCGGGTCGTCATCGGCGGCCTCGCGATCGGCGCCGCCGAGAAGAAGATCGCCGCGGCGTTGAAGGACGGCGGTTTCCTGAAAGGCCCGCAGATCAACATTCAGCTGATGGAGATCCGCGGCAACAAGGTCTCCGTGCTGGGCCAGGTCAACCGCGCGGGTTCGTTCCCGCTGCAGACCACGACGACACGCGTCTCGCAGATGCTGGCTGAAGCCGGCGGTGTGACGACGATCGGCGACGACCGACTGATCGTGACTGGCACGCGCGCCGGCAATCCGTTCCGGCGCGAGATCGACATGGACGCGCTGTACCGCAACCAGCGGCCCGACGACGATATCGTCCTCGCCGGCGGCGACACCATCTACGTCCCGCGTGCTCCGATGTTCTTCATCTACGGCGAAGTCGTCAAACCGGGCAGCTACCGGATCGAACGCGGCATGACGATGCGGCAGGCACTCGCAGCAGGCGGTGGTCTCACGTTGCGCGGTACGGAGCGCCGTCTCAAGGTGGTCCGCGCGAACGCTGCGGGCGTCTCCAGCAAGATCTCCGTCGATCTCGACGATCCGGTGCGACCCGGCGACGTCGTCACCGTCAGCGAGAGTTTTTTCTAGGGATCGCCGCGATGACGCTCGAACAACTGCTACTGGCGCTCAAGGCGCGCTACCGGATCGTCCTGGTCACGATGCTGATCACGTTCTGCGCCGCGCTGGCGGTCAGCCTGATGACCCCGAAGACCTGGATCGCGAGCGCCGCGGTGGTCGTGGACGTCAAATACGCGGATCCGATCGCCGGATCGATTCTGCCGGCACTGACCCAACCCAGCTACATGGCCACGCAGCTCGACATCATCCAGAGCGATCGCGTCGCGGCCAAGGTCGTTAAGACGCTGAAGATCGACCAGGGTGAGAAGGTCCATGACGCGTGGATGCAGGCCACGGGCGGCAAGGGTTCGCTCGTATCGTGGCTCGCCGGCGGGCTGCGCGCCAACCTCGACGCGAAGCCGGCCCGCGACAGCAACGTGATCGCGCTCAACGTCAAGAACCGCGACCCGAAGGCCGCCGCCGACATCGCCAACGCGTTCGCGCAGGCCTATATCGACACCAGCATCGACCTTCGCACCGACCCGGCCAAGCGGTATTCGAGCTACTTCGAAGCTCAGGCACAGGCGGCGCGCGACCGGCTCGAGAAGGCGCAGACCGCGCTGTCCGCCTTCCAGCGCAACAACGGCATCATCGTCGCCAGCGACGAGCGCTATGACATCGAAAGCGCCCGGCTGTCAGAGCTGTCGAGCCAGCTGTCCGCGGTCCAGGGACAGCGGGTCGATTCGCAAAGCCGCATGGGTCAGGCCAAGGGCAGCAGCGCCTCGCTGCAGGAAGTGCTGCAGAACCCGCTGATCCAGAATCTGAAATCCGACGTGGCGCAGAAAGAGTCGAAGCTGCGAGAGATGAGCGGCAACCTCGGCGCCAACAATCCCCAGTACAAACGGGCGCAGGCCGAACTGGCCTCGTTGCGACAGCGCCTCGCCGCGGAGACCGCGGCCGTGGTCGACGGCGTCAGCACGAACAATCGCGTCAACGCCCAGCGCGAAGGCGACCTGACCAAGGCGGTCCAGGCGCAGAAGACGCGACTGCTCAAGCTCAAGGAAGACCGCGATTCGGCGGCCGTCATGCAGCGCGACGTCGACGGCGCGCAGCGCGCGTTCGACGCGATTTCGCAGCGCCAGACGCAGAGCAATCTCGAGAGCCAGACCAATCAGACCAACATCGCGATCCTCAATCCCGCGATCGAACCGACCAGGCCGGCCGGTCCGAAGACCGCGCTGAATCTCGCACTGGCGCTGATCGCCGGTGCGCTGCTGGGCATAGGCGCCGCGCTGCTGATGGAACACGTCGATCGCCGCGTCCGTTCGATGAACGACCTCGGTCGCGTGCTCGGCCTCCCGATCATCGGTGCGATGGAGGGACCGGCGAGCCACGACCGCCTGATCGCAAGACTTTCCGGAAGGCGCAGACCGACGCTTGGCCTCGCCGGGCCGTCGATGGGAACGTGACGATGGACACCAGAAAACCCCTGAACATGCGGGAAAGTTCCGCCTCTACGGTCATCTCGGCCTTCACTCCGCGCACCGAGTCGCGTGTGCCGAGCCGGTCGATCGGCGCGATCCTCGTCGACGCGGGTCGCATGTCCGCGGAGCAGACCGAAGCGGTGCTGCGCTATCAGCGTCAGCACGCGATGCCGTTCGGCGATGCCGCCGTCAAGCTCGCCGTCGTCACCCCCGCCGATATCGAATACGCGCTGGCGCAGCAGTTCGAGTACCCGTACCTGATCGACTCGCAGAGTCCGGTCAGCCGCACCATCATCGCGGCCTACGAGCCGTTCAGCCCGCAGGTCGAGGCGCTGCGCTCGTTGCGGACTCAATTGTTGCTGCGTCTGTTCGGATCCGACCGCAAGCACGGCCGGCTCGCGATCACCAGCGCCGACCCGGGCGACGGACGCAGCTATCTGGCAGCCAATCTCGCGGTGGTGTTCTCCCAGCTTGGCGAGAAGACGCTGCTGATCGACGCCGACATGCGCTCTCCGACCCAGCACACGCTGTTCGGCCTCGACACGCGCGCCGGCCTTTCGTCGGTCTTGTCCGGCCGCAGCGGGCTCGAAGCGATCCAGCGCGTTCCGTCGATGATCGACCTGTCGCTGCTCGCGTCGGGACCGAAGCCGCCGAACCCGCAGGAACTCCTCGGCCGTCCGATATTCACGCAGCTGCTCGACGAGGTGTCGATCGACTACGACGTCGTCATCATCGATACGCCGCCCGGCTCGCAGCATTCCGAAGCGCTGACCGTCGCGAGCCGCGCCGGGGCAGCGCTGCTGGTGGCACGCAAGGACTACAGCCGGGTGTCCGGTCTGCAAGACATGACCCAGTCGATGTCGCAGGCACGGATCACCGTCGTCGGCGCCGTACTGAACGATTTCTGACCGTGTGGTCGGACGGAGCGGGCCGCCGAGGCGTCCGCTACCGGCCTCTGACGATGAAGCTGTCGCGCCACTGCGGACGCGGCGGCCCGAACGGTCCACTTCTCCGCAGTCGCTTCAGTGCGACGCCCCCGAACATCCACTCCGCAATGAACAGGACGAACAATTGAATACGAACGAGACCAGGAAAGTCGCGCTCATTACCGGTATCACCGGACAGGATGGTTCCTATCTGGCGGAATTCCTTCTCAAGAAGGGCTACATCGTGCACGGCATCAAGCGCCGCAGCTCGCTGTTCAACACGGATCGCATCGACCATCTTTACCAGGATCCGCACGTCGACAATCGCCACTTCGTCCTGCACTACGGCGACCTGACCGACTCGACCAACCTGATCCGCATCATGCAGGTCGTGCAGCCCGACGAGGTCTACAACCTCGCGGCGCAGAGCCACGTGGCGGTCAGCTTCGAGGAACCCGAATACACCGCCAACGCCGACGGCCTCGGCGCGCTGCGCCTGCTCGAAGCGATCCGCATCCTCGGCCTCGAGAAGAAGACCCGGTTCTATCAGGCGTCCACTTCCGAGCTGTACGGGCTGGTGCAGGAAATTCCGCAGAAGGAGACCACGCCGTTCTATCCGCGCAGCCCATATGCGGTCGCGAAGTTGTACGCCTACTGGATCACGGTCAACTACCGCGAGGCCTACAGCATGTACGCGTGCAACGGCGTGCTCTTCAATCATGAGAGCCCGGTGCGCGGCGAGACCTTCGTCACACGCAAGATCACCCGCGCGATCGCCCGCATCGCGCTCGGCCTGCAGGATTGCCTGTACCTCGGCAACATGAGTGCGCTACGCGACTGGGGCCATGCGCGCGACTACATCGAGATGCAGTGGCTGATGCTGCAGCAGGATCACGCCGAGGACTTCGTCATCGCGACCGGCGTCCAGTACAGCGTCCGCGAGTTCGTCCAGTTCGCCGGTGAAGAGCTCGGCGTCCGAATCCGCTTCGAAGGCGAAGGCGTAGACGAGGTCGGCATCGTCGAGTCTGTCTCCGGCGACCGCGCGAAGGTCAGCGTCGGCGACGTGATCGTCAAGGTCGATCCGCGCTACTTCCGCCTGACCGAAGTCGAGACTCTGCTCGGTGATCCGACCAAGGCCAAGGAGAAGCTCGGCTGGGTACCGCAGACCAGTCTGCAGGAACTCGTCAAGGAGATGGTCGAGGCCGACTTCAATGCCGCCAAGCGCGATGCGATGGTCAAGCTCGCCGGCTTCCAGGCCTACGACTATCACGAGTGACGATGGACAAGACCGCAAAGATCTATGTGGCAGGCCATCGCGGTATGGTCGGGTCGGCCATCGTGCGCAACTTGACGGCGAAGGGTTACACCGATCTCGTCACGCGCACGCATGCCGAGCTAGACCTGCTCGACCAGGCTTCGGTCAAGCAATTCATGGAAGCCGAGAAACCGGACTACCTGTTCCTCGCGGCCGCCAAGGTCGGCGGCATCCAGGCGAACAACAACTTCCGCGCCGACTTCATCTATCAGAACCTGATGGTCGAAGCGAACCTGATCCACGCGGCGCACGCGATCGACATGCAGCGCCTGCTGTTCCTCGGGTCGAGCTGCATCTATCCGCGTGACTGCCCGCAGCCGATCAAGGAAGAATACCTGCTGACGGGACCGCTCGAGCCGACCAACGAGCCGTATGCGATCGCCAAGATCGCCGGCATCAAGCTGTGCGAGTCGTACAACCGCCAGTACGGCCGCGAATACGTCTCGGCGATGCCCACCAACCTCTACGGTCCGAACGACAACTACGACCTCGCGACGTCGCACGTCCTCCCGGCCCTGATCCGCAAGGCGCATGAAGCCAAGGGCCGAGGCGACGCCGAGCTGGTCGTGTGGGGCAGCGGCAAGCCGATGCGAGAATTTCTGTACGTCGACGAGATGGCCGAGGCCTGCGTGTTCCTGATGGAGCATGAAGGCATCAAGGACGGGCTCTTCAACGTCGGCAGCGGCACCGACGTGACGATCCGCGAATTGGCCGAGACGGTGATGGAGGTCGTGGGATTCGCAGGGACGCTGACTTTCGATGCGTCGAAGCCGGACGGGACGCCGCGCAAGTTGATGGATGTGTCGCGACTGAAGGCGCTGGGCTGGCAGGCACGCATCGGCCTGGCGGAAGGCATCGCGAAAACCTACGGCAGCTTCCAGGCGTCGCTGGCGAAATGAGCCCGACGATACGGCGATCGGGAGCGATCGCAAGCGCTCCAACTACCGTATGACGACCGAAACGGCCGTGGCCACGAACGCCGCGTGGCACCGCTTCCTGCCGGCCTTCGTTCGCTCGCGGCTCGAAGGGCGCCATGGTCTGCAGGCCGCGATCGGCAACAGCGGCTGGTTGTTTGGCGACAAGATCCTGCGGATGGGGGCAGGGCTCCTCGTCGGGATCTGGGTCGTGCGCTATCTCGGTCCGACGCAGCTTGGAATGCTCAGCTATGCAGGCGCATTCGGCGGCCTGTTCGGCGTCCTCGCGACTCTGGGACTCGACAGCATCGTCGTTCGCGAGTTGATCAAGCAGACCACGCGTCAGAACGAAATCCTCGGAACAGCATTCGCGCTGAAGCTCGTCGGAGGCATCGTCGCGCTGACCGCGGCGACCGGTTGCATCGTGCTCATACGACCGGGCGAAACGACGACCTGGCTGCTTGTCGCGATCACGGCCGCGGGATTTCTATTTCCGTCGCTCAACGTGATCGACTACTACTTTCAGTCGACCGTGCAGTCCAAATACACGGTACTTGCGGCTAACGGCGCGTTCATCCTGATGACGATCGTGAAGATCGTTCTGCTGCTCACGTCGGCTTCGCTGATCGGGTTCGCGCTGATCGGTCTGGGTGAAGTGATTCTGACGTCCGCGTTCCTGGTCGCAGCGTACTACCGGATTCACAAGAGTGTGTTCGGATGGCACTTCGATGCATCGCTGGCAAAGGAGCTGATGACGCATAGCTGGACGCTGATTCTCGCCAGCCTGACGGTCATGATCTACATGCGGATCGATCAGATCATGATCGGACAGATTCTCGGAGACCGCGAAGTCGGCCTGTTCGCTGCGTCGGTGCGTCTGAGCGAGATCTGGTACTTCATACCCGCGGCGATCGCGAGCTCGGTTTTTCCGGCATTCATGAAGGCCAAGGAGCGTGGCGAAGCCTTCTATCTCGGCCGCATCCAAAGGATGTACGACGTGATGACGTGGCTCGGAATCTCGGTCGCGGTGCTGACGATGCTATGCGCACACTGGATCGTGCCGCTGCTGTACGGCGAGGCCTATGCCGAGAGCGCCGACGTGCTGTCGATCCAGATTTGGGCAGGTGTCATCGTGTGCATGTCGTATGTCCACAGCACCTGGCTGATTATCGAGAACCTGCAGAAATACAACATGGTCTACACGGCGACTGGCGCGCTACTCAACGTGGCGTTCAACCTCGTCCTGATTCCCGCCTACGGCATCAGGGGCGCTGCCTGCGCAACGCTGATCGCGCAGTTCAGTCCCAACTTCGTCCAGCTTTTCATTCCAAAAGCGCGGCCGAACCTCGTCCTGATGCTCAGATCCTTTCTCGCTCCGGTGCGGCTCGTCCAGCATGCCTTTGTCAGGCCGGCGGCCTGACGGTTGCGGGAACCGGTTCACCGGAGCCCGCTCGTTTCAAGCGTCATCGTTCATGTCCAAGATCTACATCCTCCTGCCCGTGCACAGTCGGCGTGCGCTCACCGAGCGCTTCATCCGATGCCTGCAGGCGCAGACCTATACCGACTTCCATGTGGTCCTCATCGACGACGGATCGACCGACGGCACCGCCGAGATGGTCGCGGCGCTGCTGCCAGGTCGGCTGACGATCCTGACCGGCACCGGTGACTGGTGGTGGGGTGGCAGCCT
>JBDTIS010000014.1:0-21412 GCA_039936235.1 Burkholderiaceae bacterium
GCGTGCGGATGTGACTGCCGTCCACGTCGGCGTCGGTCATGATGATGATGCGGTGGTAGCGCAGCTTGGCGACGTCGTATTCCTCGGGGCCGATGCCGGTGCCGAGCGTGCTGATCAGCGCCAGCACCTCCTGGCTGCTCAGCATGCGGTCGAAACGCGCGCGCTCCACGTTCAGGATCTTGCCCTTCAGCGGCAGGATCGCCTGGAACTTCCGGTCGCGGCCCTGCTTGGCGGAGCCGCCGGCGGAGTCGCCCTCGACGATGAACAGCTCGCACAGCGCCGGATCCTTCTCCTGGCAGTCGGCCAGCTTGGCCGAGAGGCCGAAGCTGTCCATCACGCCCTTGCGGCGCGTCAGGTCGCGCGCCTTGCGGGCGGCCTCGCGGGCACGTGCAGCCTCGACGATCTTGCCGCAGATGATCTTCGCGTCGTTCGGCTTTTCGAGCAGGTAGTCGTTCAGCGCTTTGGCCACGATCTCTTCGACCGGCAACCGCACCTCGGACGAGACCAGCTTGTCCTTGGTCTGGCTGCTGAACTTGGGTTCGGGCACCTTGACCGACAGCACGCAGGTCAGCCCTTCGCGCATGTCGTCGCCGGCCGTCTCGACCTTGGCCTTCTTCGCGAACTCGTGCTCCTCGATGTACTTGTTGATGACGCGCGTCATCGCGGCGCGCAGGCCCGTCAGGTGGGTGCCGCCGTCGCGCTGCGGGATGTTGTTGGTGAAGCACAGCACCTGTTCCTGGTAGCTGTCGTTCCACTGCATCGCGACCTCGACGGTGACTTTCACGCCGCCGCCGTAGCCGTTCGCGTTGAACTCGCTGTCCTTCTCGCCGGTGGCGTAGAACACGGTCGGGTGCAGCACGTTCTTCGTGCGATTGATGTACTGCACGAAGCCCTTCACGCCACCGGCGAACGCGAAGTCTTCTTCCTTGCCCTGGCGCTGGTCCACCAGCTTGATACGCACGCCGTTGTTCAGGAACGAGAGCTCGCGCAAGCGCTTGCTGAGGATCTCGTAGTGGAAGTCGATGTTCGAGAAGATGGTCTCGTCGGCCAGGAAGTGCACCTCGGTGCCGCGCTTCTCGGTGTCGCCGGTGACGGTCATCGGCGAGATCTCGAACGTGTTGCCCGCAACGTCCGTGTAGTTCTCGATCACGCGATTCTGCACGTCGCCCTTGGCAAACTCGATGAAGTGCATCTTGCCGTCGCGGCGCACGGTCAGCCGCAGCCACTTGCTGAGCGCGTTGACGCACGAGACGCCCACGCCGTGCAGGCCGCCGGACACCTTGTAGCTGTTCTGGTTGAACTTGCCGCCGGCGTGGAGCTCGGTCAGCGCGATCTCGGACGCGGAGCGCTTCGGCTCGTGCTTGTCGTCGTACTTGACGCCGGTCGGGATGCCGCGGCCGTTGTCGATGACGGAGATCGAGTTGTCGGTGTGGATCGTGACCGTGATCTCGTCGCAGTAGCCGGCGAGTGCCTCGTCGATGGAGTTGTCGACCACTTCGAAGACGAGATGGTGCAGACCGGTGCCGTCGGACGTGTCGCCGATGTACATGCCAGGTCGTTTGCGGACGGCTTCCAGTCCTTCGAGGATCTGGATGGAGCCGGCGCCGTAGTCCTGGTTGTTCAGGTCGCGCCGGTCCTGCGCGTCCTGCAGCACCTGCGCCTGAGACGCCTCGTCGGAACCGGTCTCGGTGTCAACGCCTACCGGAGACATCGGGATGGCGACGCTGTTCTGGTCTTCGGGCGACGTGATCGCGATCGGCTCGACGGGATCGGGTACGGGACTCTTCTTCTTCGGTACTGAACTCATCGATCGCTTTCGTTCTAAAGAGCTTCGAATGCGGGATCAGAGCCCGTCACTCAAGAGCCGCGCGAAATCGCGCGGCCCGAAAAACAAACATTGAAGGACCGCTGTGGCCGGCTAAAGCGGGCGGTCAATCCTCTTTCATATCCGCATCGGCATCACGACGTACTTGAAATCATCGTTCTCCGGCAGCGTGATCAGTGCGCTCGAATTCGAGTCGCCTACACTCACCGTCACCTGCTCGGTCTTCAGATTGTTCAGCACATCGAGCAGATACGAAACGTTGAAACCGATATCGAGCGCGCCATGCGGGAACGCGATCTCGATCTCGTCCTGCGCGTCCTCCTGGTCGGCGTTCGTCGAACTGATCTTGACCGCGTCCTCGCTCAGCACGAAGCGCACGCCCTTGAACTTGTCGGTCGTCAGGATCGCCACCCTCTGCAGTGCGCGCAGCCAGTCGTCGCGACCGATCGCGAAGCTCTTCGTGTAGCCGCTCGGGATCACGCGCTGGTAGTCGGGGAACTTGCCTTCGACGAGCTTGGAGATCAGCTCGATCGTGTCGAACGTGAAGCGGACCTGGTTGGCCGCGATGTCGATCGTGACCGGCGCGTCGCCGTCGCCGAGCAGTCGCTGCAGTTCGAGGATGCTTTTCCGCGGAACGATGACTTCCTGGCGCTCCGCAGATTCGACGTCGGTCTCGACCGCGCAGTACGCGAGCCGGTGACCGTCCGTTGCAACCGCAATGACCTGCTTGCCGTCGACGACGAGGAGCAGACCATTGAGGTAGTAACGGATGTCCTGCTGGGCCATCGAGAAATGGACCATGGCGATCAGATGCTTGAGCGTCTTCTGCGGCAGCGAGAAGCTCGCCAGATAGCTGTCGGGTTGCGACACGGTCGGGAAGTCTTCGGCTGGCAGCGTCTGCAGGTTGAAGCGGCTCTTGCCGGACTGCACCGTCAGCTTCTTCGCGCTGTGCGACAGCGTGACCTCGCTGCCTTCAGGCAACGCGCGCAGGATGTCGAGCAGCTTGCGTGCAGCCACCGTGGTCGCGAAGTTCTCGCTGCCGACGCCGATGTCCGCATGGGTGCGGATCTGGACCTCGATGTCGGTAGACACGAACGACACGCGCTCGCCTTCCTTGCGGATCAGGATGTTCGCGAGGATCGGCAGCGTGTGACGACGTTCGACGATTCCACTGACCGTGGCCAGTGGTTTCAGCAGCGCGTCGCGTGGCGCTTTTATTAGTTGCATATGTTTTAAACCTCAAGGACGTTAATTGATAGAGAGGTCGCAAAACTGTGGACAAGCACATCGGGCACAGACGAATCAACTACTTGGGAAAAGCGTAAGGCTGTGCGCGAGGTCGGTATGACGGCGTGCCGGTTTGTGGATCGATCGGTGCGGCGGCTCGATCGGGAGGGTCTTGCACATTCGCTCCCTGCACAGTTCCAGGGTTGTTCACAGCTTGTCTGCTCACGCCTACCCGTGGTCCCCGCGAACGCGGGGACGCGGCGACTCCGGATGCCGATACGTCCACCGAGCAAAGACACTGGTTGCCCGCGTGCGCTGGAACGACGGGGTTGCGAGGAGCGACGCTCTTCGATTCGTCTTGGTGGGGTGCCGAAGCGAGGAGCCAACACCCGTCACCCCTTCAACGTCTGCAGCAACACATGCAGTTCGCGGTTGAGCTCCGGAAACTTCCCGCGGAGCTCGTTGATCTTCCGCACCGCGTGCAGCACCGTCGTGTGGTCACGCCCGCCGAAAAGCTCGCCGATCTCCGGCAGGCTCTTCTGCGTCAACTCCTTCGCGAAGTACATCGCGATCTGCCGTGGGCGGGCGATATTGGTCGGGCGACGCTGCGAGTACATATCGGCAACCTTGATCTTGTAGAAGTCCGCCACCGTCTTCTGGATGCTCTCGACCGACACCTGCGCGCGCTGGACGCTCAGCATGTCCTTCAAGGCCTCACGCGCCATTTCGATCGTGATTTCCTTGACGTGGAAATCGGCGTACGCGAACAGCTTGCGCAGCGCGCCTTCGAGCTCGCGGACGTTGGACCGTGAATGCTTCGCGACGAAGAACGCGACGTCGTCGGACAGCGGCCGTCCGACCTGCTCGGCCTTCTTCAACAGGATGGCGACGCGCATCTCGAGCTCGGGCGGCTCGACGGCCACCGTGAGCCCGCTGCCGAAGCGCGATACCAGCCGCTCCTCGATGCCCTGCATCTCGGCCGGATACGTATCGCTGGTGATGATGATCTGCTTCTTGGCCGCCGACAGCGCCTCGAACACGTAGAAGAACTGCTCCTGTGTGCCGTCTTTCCGCGAGAAGAACTGGATGTCGTCGATCAGCAACAGGTCGAGCGAGTGATAAATCTGCTTGAAGTTGTCGAAGGCCTTGCGCTGGTAGGCGCGTACGACGTCGGCGACGAACTGGTCGGCGTGGATGTAGCGGATCCGCGCGGACGGGTTGCGCGAGATGATCTGGTTGCCGACCGCCTGGATCAGGTGGGTCTTGCCGAGGCCCACCCCGCCGTGCAGGAACAGCGGGTTGTACGACTTGCCGGGATTGTCGGCGACCTGGTTGGCCGCGGCGCGGGCGAGCTGGTTCGCCTTGCCGGTCACGAACGTGTCGAATGTCAGCTCCGGGTCGAGCCGCGAACGCTCCGACGAGCCCGAGGACTTGTCGTACACGCCGTTGACCACGTCGTGGGCAGGGCCGTTGTCGCGCATGCCGGTGGACGGCGCATCGTTGCCGCGGCGGTCGCCGTTGCGCTCGAGCAGGCCGTTCGGCGGGGCCGTGGCGTGATCGCCCAGCGCGCCGTTCTGACCGTTGCCGCGCGGCGCCTGCGGCTCGGCCGCCTTGACGTCGAGATACAGCGCGAGCTGGACCGGGCCTTCGAAGTAGCGCTGCGCGATGGCCTCGATGCGACCGGCGAACTGGTCCTTGACCCAGTCGAGCTTGAAGCGGTTGGGGGCACCGATCCGCAGCCGCCGATCGGACGGGTCGAAGGTGGCCGCGGTCAGCGGCTTGATCCACGCGGAATACTGCTGCGGCGTCAGTTCGCCGCGAAGCTGTTCGGTACACACGTGCCAGAAAGCATGGCCGTCATCGTCATCGTCAGCGAGCACAGCGGTCATGCGTTCCTCTACTGCCATAGTTTCTTCGGTCATCGTGCGATGCTTTTCCGGCCCTGCTCGTCCATCGGAATTCGTGTGCGGAACGTCATCGGACCGGCTTCCTGTTCTGAATCTCCACGCGTCTCACGACTGTTCCAGCGAAGCCGGTGGGTCCGGGCGATGGCTCGGATGCTTCGCAAGGCAATCATCGGCCGACGGGTATTCTTCGGGGTCGATGCGAGGAAGACCGGGGACGACGACAGACGGTGCAGGACTACTTCTTTGCTTCCCAGGATGCGCCCGACGACGGTCTTTGCCGCTGGTTTCCGGACACCGGACGGACGGCTGTGGCGCAACCTGCGCACCACCCATTGAGACCGATCCGCCGGGGCCCTGCATGGCGCGGGCGAGGTCGGATTTTAGCGCAAAGCGGGGTCGCAAGGCAAAGTTATCCACAACCCGCGAACGCCCGGGCGCAACACCGGTCGGAGCACCGCCACGCTCGAAAGATTTGACAGCGGACCCCTTTTTTGTGTGTAATTTCAGGTTTTTAGCAGAACGGCACATCCATCATGAAGCGTACCTACCAACCTTCCGTCGTCCGCCGCAAGCGCACGCACGGCTTTCTCGTCCGTATGAAGACCCGCGGCGGTCGTTCGGTCATCCGCGCTCGTCGCGCCAAAGGCCGTCATCGCCTCGCTGTCTGAAAACGTAGTTTCAGACGGACCAGGGCGCGCCGCCTCGTCGGTGCAGCCTCGCAGTGCAACGCACGAAGTTCACGAACCGCCGAACGAAGCGACCTACCCGCGCGATGCGCGGATGACGACACCGGCCGAGTTCGACCGGTGCCTGCGACGGTCCGCGTTCCATCGGAGCGGATCGTTCGCATTGCATCTCTGCTGGATCGACGCGGCCATGCACGCGCCCACCGTGGCGCTGCCGGCGACGCCGATGTGGCGACTGGGACTCGTTATTCCGAAACGATACGAAGCGTCGGCCGTCGCGCGCAATACGATCAAGCGTCGCTGGCGCGACGCATTCCGTCGTGGGCGCGTCGCATGGGCCGCCGAGTTCGGCAGCGTCGACGTCGTCGTGAGGCTGCAGGGCCCGCTCGTACCGAAGCCGCCGAAAATCGCCACCAAGGGCAAGGTCGCCACGCGTACGGCAGTTGCGCCGGCACGCGTGCGAGCGCGCGACCGTTTCGATCCGGCGCCGCTGCTGGCGACGTTGGTCGAGCGGCTTCGCAGTCGCGGCGGTCGCCCGCCGGTGGTGGCTGCGCCATGAACGGAATCGCCCGGCTCACGTCGTCGGCACTGCTCGGGTCGATTGCCACCTACCGGCTCGTGGTCAGCCCGTGGCTGCCGGCGCGCTGCCGTTTCGAACCCAGTTGTTCGGCCTACGCGAGCGAGGCGATCCGCCTGCACGGACCCGCGAAAGGGTCGCGCCTCGCCGTGACGCGGCTGGCCCGGTGCCACCCGTGGCACACGGGCGGGTACGATCCGGTCCCGCTGTCGTCCAACGCTGCGACGCCGGACGCACTTCCGACCGACACCCGCCCCGACGCCGGCCGCTGCGCCTGAATCGCGGACTTCGCCAGCACGCTCGAGCGTGCGCGTCGCCCGCTCCCCCGACACCTTACCGACTGCCTCGATGGATACCCGCCGCACCATTCTCTGGATCGTCTTCTCCCTCTCGCTGTTCATGCTGTTCGAGAACTGGCAGCGTGCGAACGGCCACGCCACGATGTTCGGGCCGGCCACGTCGACCAGCCCGGCGGCGACCGGCAGCGCGCCCCAAGGAACCAGTAACGATGTCCCGGTCGCGAGCACCACGCCGGGCTCGGTGCCCGCGGCCGGTAACGCGCCGCCGTCGGCGAACAACACCGCGGCCACCACCGCCGCGTCCGAAATGCCGAGCGCGACCGCCCCGGCCAAGGGTGAACAGGTAGCGATCACGACCGACAAGTTCGCCGTCGACTTCAACACGATCGGCGCGACGATCGACCGTGTCGAACTGCTCGCGTATCGCGACAGCGCCGACACGAAGCAGAACTTCGTGCTGCTCAACCAGGTTCCCGACTACTACTACGTGGCGCAGACCGGCCTCGTCAATTCGGCCGCCGGCGCCGCGGCCCTGCCGACGCATCGGACGCCGTTCACGGTCGTCCCGGGTCCGCGCGCGCTCGAGCCAGGGCAGGACACGCTCGACGTGGCCTTCGAGGCGCAGGCCGGTGGCGTCAAGGTCGTCAAGACCTATACCTTCCACCGCGGCAGCTATGAGATCGGCGTGCGTGACGCGGTGACCAACGTCGGCGATACGCCGGTATCGCCGCAGCTCTATCTGCAACTGGTCCGCGACGACAAGTCGCCAGTCGGCGGCTCGCGTTTCTACAGCACCTACTATGGTCCGGCCGTGTACAGCCCGACCGAGAAATTCCAGAAGGTCAGCTTCAGCGACATCGAGAAGGGCAAGGGTCCGGACAAGCACGTCGCGCACGCCGACGAAGGCTGGGTCGCGATGCTGCAGCACTACTTCGTGTCGGCGTGGATCCCGGCCAACGGCGCACGCGACTACTACACCGACAAGCTCGATGCGAACCTGTTTCGCGTCGGCCTGCGCCAGCCGCTCGGCACGATCGCACCGGGAGCGACGCTCGACAACGACGCGAAGCTGTATCTCGGACCGACCGACGAGCGCACTCTCGAGAAGATCGCGCCGGGCCTCGATCTGGTCCGCGACTACGGCTGGACGACGATTCTCGCGAAGCCGATGTTCTGGGTGCTCGAGAAGATCCACGCGCTGCTCGGCAACTGGGGCTGGTCGATCATCCTGCTGACGATCTGCATCAAGCTGGTGTTCTTCCCGCTGTCGGCCGCGAGCTACAAGTCGATGGCGCGCATGAAGAATCTCGCGCCGCGGATGAAGGAGTTGCAGGAGCGCCACAAGGAAGACCGCGCGAAAATGAACCAGGCGACGATGGAGTTGTATCGCGCCGAGAAGATCAATCCGATGGGTGGCTGCCTGCCGATCGTGATCCAGATCCCGTTCTTCATCGCGCTGTATTCGACGCTGCTGGCGTCCGTCGAGATGCGTGGTGCGCCGTGGCTCGGCTGGATCCACGATCTGGCGGCACCGGATCCGTTCTACATCCTGCCGGTGATCATGATGGCTTCGATGTTCATCCAGTACAAACTGAATCCTGCCCCGCCCGATCCGACCCAGGCCAAGATGATGCTGATCATGCCGTTGGTGTTCGGCGTGACGTTCTTCTTCTTCCCGGCCGGCCTGGTGCTGTACTGGGTCGTGAACAACCTGTTGTCGATCGCACAGCAATGGCAGATCACGCGGATGCTGGGCGGCAACAAGCCGAAGCTGAAGGCGGCCTGATCTCGGACGCTTCCTCCCCGCATGGGGAAGGAGTGCAGAACATGACCCCCCGAGACCAACCCATCATCGCCATCGCCACTCCCGCCGGTCGCGGCGGCATCGGCGTGGTGCGCATTTCGTTCGGCCGCTGGACCGCGCAGCCTGTGGTCGCCGCGTTCATCGCGGCTCTCTGCGGCAGGCCTGACCACTTCAGGCTCGCACCGCGCTACGCGACGCTGGTCGGTGTCGACGGCGTCGACGGCGCACTCATAGATCGCGGCATCGCTCTGCTGTTCGTAGCGCCGCATTCGTACACCGCCGAAGACGTGCTGGAGCTGCAACTGCACGGCGGACCGGTCGTGCTGCAGATGGTCGTCGCGCGCTGCCTCGCGGTCGGCGAGACCTTCGCAGACGTCGCGCGGATGCGCCTCGCCGAGCCGGGCGAGTTCACCGAGCGCGCGTTCCTCAACGACAAGCTCGACCTCGCGCAGGCCGAGGCGGTCGCCGATCTGATCGAGGCGAGCAGCGAGGCCGCGGTCCTCGGCGCGCAGGCGTCGCTGTCCGGCGCATTCTCCGCCGAGGTCCGCGCACTGGTCGACCAGCTCATCGCATTGCGCGCGCTGGTCGAAGCGACCCTCGACTTCCCCGAAGAGGAGATCGACTTCCTCGAACGTTCCGACGCCCGCGGCCGTCTCGAACGCGCGTGCGATGCGCTGGCCTCGCTGACCGAACGCGCGAGGCGCGGCGCGCTGCTGCGCGAAGGCCTGACCGTGGTGCTGGTCGGCAGAACGAACGTCGGCAAGTCGAGTCTGCTGAACGCGCTCGCCGAGTCCGATGTCGCGATCGTCACGCCGATCGCCGGCACCACGCGTGACCGCGTCGAGCAGGTGATCCGGCTCGAAGGGATCGCGCTGCACATCGTCGATACGGCAGGGATCCGCGAACTGGACGACAACGATGGCGACGCCGAAACGGTGGAGCGGATCGGCATCGCACGGACCTGGGAGGCCGTCGAACGGGCGCACGTCGTGCTGCATCTGGTCGACGTGGCGTCGCTGACGGACGCCGATCGCCCCGAGGACGAAGCGATCGCCCGGCGTCTGCCGTCGCATGCCGCACGCCGGACCATCGTCAACAAGATCGACCTGACCGGCGACGAGCCGCGCATCGAGCCGGCGCTCGACCGCGACGACGACATCGAGCGCATCTGGCTGTCGGCGAAGACCGGCGCCGGCGTCGACCTGCTGCGCCACGAACTGCTCGCGATCGCGGGCTGGCAGCCGTCGGCCGAGACCGGCTTCGTCGCGCGCGAGCGCCACCTGCTCGCGCTGCGCGCTGCCGCGTCGCATCTCGACGCCGCGTCGGCATACGCCGATGCAGGAGACCGTCAGCTCGACCTGTTCGCCGAAGAGCTGCGGCTCGCGCAGATCGAGCTCGATCGCATCACCGGCGCGTTCAGTGCGGACGACCTGCTCGGCGAGATCTTCGGAAAGTTCTGCATCGGGAAATGAAGCGATGCCGCGAGATCATCGCCGATCGCCATAGCTGATCCCGACCAGGGTGCCGTCTTCGTGGAAGCCGAGCGTCGTCACGAACCGACCGTATTCCGCATTTTTTCTGGACCGGTTCCTTCTGATCGGCGCCCCGATGGTCGCGCCGATCGATCGGACCGGATCACAAGCATGATCGGCCATCGACGAGGCGACGACTACAGCCGGCTCGCCGCCAGCCGCCCCAGCGTTTCGAACGCCTTCAGCGCCTGCGCACGATCGCGACCAGCCAAGCCCGGCGCGTTGATCGACAGGTTGTGCTCGCCCTTGCGCAGTTCGAGATACGCGCCGTCGTTCAGGATGCCGCGCCTGGCGTCGGCGCCTTCGACGAACGCGGCATTGTCGACGCCCAGACTCGGGAAGGTCTCGATGCGCACGTTCTTCAGGGCCTTCGGGTCGGTGAAGCCCTGTGCCATGCCGAGCGCGTCGTCCTTCGCGCTCTTGCCGTGGTCGCGCGTTTCCTGGAGCACCAGTAGCAGCTCGCCGGCGGCGCTCTTCCATCGACACTCGGTGATGCCGTATTGGTCGAGCCGCGCGCTGCGCTCGCCGGCTTTCGTGCCGGGAAACACGCCTTGCACCGCAGCCAGCGGCAGCGCGGTGCACGGGTCGCCGGGCGGCAGCGGCTTCGCGGCCTGCTTCGCGACCTGCTTCGTGCCGGTCGCGGCCTGGATCGCGTTCGCCTTTTCGGTCGCGGCCTTCAACGCGTCCTTCGGACTGGCGGTCTGTGCCGTAGCGAGGTTCGACGCTACAGCGGCGCCGGCCATTGCAGCCAGCGAAATCAGATGACGGGCGATGCGGTTCATGGGTTCCTTCGAAGGAGATGGAAGCGAAGCGCGGGAAAGCGATGTGTTCGTTGCCTGTAACGTGAAAGCCGCACCGATCCGGTCACGCCCCCCGCATTTCCCTGCGGCGCCGTCACCGACCGCCCGCCACGCCGATCGGCAGGACGAGCGACCGATAGCGTCGACGGCCTTCGTCATGCAGGATGCCATCGATGCCCGACTCCCACGATCCCTACGACCTGACCCGCTTCGTCGATGCGCAACGCGCCGTGTACCGGCAGGTCGTCGTCGAGCTGGCCGCCGGCCGCAAGCGCAGCCACTGGATGTGGTACGTCTTCCCGCAGATCGCGGGGCTCGGCTTCAGCGCGATGTCGATGCGCTATGCGATCGCGTCGTCGGCCGAGGCCGTGGCCTATCTCGCGCATCGGATCCTCGGCCCGCGACTGATCGAATGCACGCGCTTCGTGAATGCCGTCGACGGTCTTTCGCTCAGACAGATTCTGGGCCAGCCCGACGACGTGAAGTTCGTGTCGTCGATGACGCTGTTCGCGCAGATCGCGCCCGACGAGCCGGTCTTCGCCGAAGCGCTGCGCAAATATGCCGGCGGCGCCGGCGACCCGAAGACGCTCGCCCTGCTGCGCGCGGATCGTCGCGCTTGAGTCGTTCTGCGACGCGCGACCCCGCCTCAAGGCGCGCCATCCGGCGCTGCAGCCGCCTGCGTCATCAGCAGCGACTGCTCGTACTGCGCGGTCATCGTAGCGACGGCGTGCGGCGTGGCCGCGTCGGGTCCGAGCGCCCACGCGAGCGTGTCGCGGATCGTCTCGGCGATCGGCCGCCGCTTCAGTCCGGCCGCGACCGCACGATCGTCGGAGCCGTCCATCAGACCGCCGAATGCCAGGTCGCTGTCGGGCAACCACAATGGCAGCTCGGTCCACGGGACCACGGCGTTCTGCAACAGCGTCGCGTCGTCGATCCAGTGCAGTCGCACATCGCCGCCGACTTCCCGATGGATGGCCGCAAGCAAAGCAGCCATCGTCATCGACGCGCCGGTGACGTTGTAGATCCCGGACGGCGGTCGTGCGGCCAGCGCGACGGACCACAGCGCGAGATCGCGGGCATCGATGAACCGCACCGTGCGTTCGGGCCGCCCCGGCGCGAGGACGTCGCCGCCGCGACGCAGCCGCAGCGGCCAGTAGGTGAAGCGACCGGTCGGATCATGAGGACCCACGATCAGTCCCGGCCGTACGATCGTCACGTGGCCCGGCAATGCGGCGGCGATCGCTTCCTCGCTGCGCGCCTTCGACGGGCCGTAGCCGTCGTCGCCGTCGAGGACCGCCGCGCTTTCGTCGAAGTCGACGCCGGGCGCGAAGCACCGGTAGACCGACCGCGACGAGATGAACAGATAGTTGGCGACGTGTGCCGCGAGCGCTTCACCGGTCCGCTTCAGCTGGGCCGGCGTGTAGCCGGAGCAGTCGATCACCGCGTCGAAGCGGCGGCCCTGCAGCGCCGACACGTCGTGGTCGCGGTCGCCGTACAGCGACTCGACCCGGTCGATCGCATCGGTGCGGCTCACGCCGCGATGAAAGATCGTGACCGCATGCCCGGCCGCGAGGGCGGCCGCGACGACGTGGCGGCCGACGAACACGGTTCCGCCGAGGACGAGTAGTTTCATTTCGGCGCCGATCGTCCCGGCTGCCTAGACGTTCAGCAATGCTCCCAGAATTTTTCGTTCCATGGTCGAGCGTCCAGTTCGCTGGTCCACGCGCTGCGTGGCTGCTGATGGATGGAGTGGATCAACGTCGCGAGGTCGTTGGGATCGGCTTGGGGAATCTCTGGTCCATGCACGTCATCCTCCTTGATGTCGGCATCGATAATCAGATGCGCGACATGGATGCCGAGCGGACCCCATTCGCGCGCGAGCACATGCGCCATTGCACGCAGACCGAACTTTCCGACGGCAAGCGACAAATGTTCGGGCCGGGCCACGACGCCCGACGTCGAGCCGACGAAGACGATGGTCCCGCGGTTCACGGGCATCATGCGGCGCCCTGCCTCGCGCGCGACGATGAAAGCGCCGAGGCAGTTCTGCCGCCAGTGTTCCTCGAAAGCCTCGACCTGCACGTCGACCGCGAGTCGTCGCGCGAACCCCTGCAGCGAATAGATCACGAATGTGGGCTCACCCATGTCCGCGACGATCAGGGCGAATGCATCGTTGAGGGAGCGTTCGCTCGTCGCGTCGCAGGCGTAGGCGCGGACCCTTGCGGGCGTTTTCTGCTGCAGTTCTCTGGCCAGTGGGTCAAGGCGCTCGGCGTTGCGAGCGAGCATCGCCACATGCATCCCTTGTGTCGCCAACCTTCGTGCCAGTGCTTCGCCCAAGCCGGGGCCGACTCCTACGATCACTGCGGTTTCGATTGCGACGGACTGGATCGCCGGGGGGTGTATCGCCGATGCGATCTCTTGCCGACTGGACTTGGGCAGAACCAGCTCGCCGCTTTCGCAATCAGACGTCGTCGCCGGTTGTTCGAGACTCTGACGTTGCGCCTCATCCGGTAAAGGATGGCGACCGGGCCGAGCGGAATCGTTCGCCACTGCTTTGCGCTTCTCCAGAGCGCGTTCTCCCCAGCCATCTTGTCTCCTGTGTCGGTTGAATTCACTTTGCACTCTGCTTCACCGCGCCAGCGCCTTCCGATGGAAATCCACCGTTCGCCCGATCGCGTCGAACAGCCACTGGGTGATCAGCGCCAACGCGGCTGCCGGGATGGCACCGGCCAGCATCGTCGTGCCGTCGTTCAGCGCCAGGCCCGCCGTGATCCGTTCGCCGAAGCCACCGGCGCCGACGAACGCGGCCATCGTCGCGGTGCCGACATTGATCACCGCAGCGGTACGGATGCCGGCGACCAGCGTCGGCGCAGCCAGCGGCAGTTCGATGTGGACCAGCCGCTGGCGCGCGGTCAGCCCGAGCGCGGCGGCCGCCTGAACGATGCCGCGCGACACGCCGGCCATGCCCGCATGGGTGTTCGCGACGATCGGCAGCAGCGCATACAGGAACAATGCGATCAACGCAGGCACCGTGCCGATCGTGCCGAGTAGCGTGATCAGCAGCGCCAGCAGCGCCAGCGACGGCACGGTCTGCAGCACGCCGACGACATTGAGAATCACGCGCGCCGCCAGCGGGCTGCGCGCGGACCACACGCCGAGCGGCACCGCGACGACGGTCGCGGCCGCGACCGAACCGGCGACGAGCACCACGTGTTCGACCAGCAGTCGCCAGAAGTCGGGGCCGAACAGCTTGTGGAAGAAGCGGGCGCGCGGGCTATCGCCGACGGTGGCCGCCGCGCCCCCGTGTCCCGAGCGCTTCGCGACGAACGCGGCAGCGACCTCCGCGAACGGGACGTGGTCGAGCTCGGCGCGACCGTTCAGCGCGATCATCGTCGCGTTGTCGATCGCACCACGCAGCGTCTCCAGAGGCGTGACATCGAGGTCGCGCCGCATCAGCAGAACCGCGTCGTAGGTCGGGAAGAAGTGGCGGTCGTCGATCAGTACGCGGACGCCGTCGCGACCGATCCGCGCGTCGGTCGAGTAGATGTCGATCAGGTCGACGCGCTTCTGCGCGAGCGCGTCGTACGCGAGACCGTGGTCCAGGCCCGACGGCGTCTCGAGCGGCAGCGCGTAGGCCGCCTTCAGCGCCGGCCAGCCGTCGCCGCGTGCGAGGAACTCGTTCGACAGCCCGAGGTGGAGGCCGCGCGTCTTGGCGACATCGACGAGGTCCGAGATCCGCGCGATGCCGCGCGCGACCGCCTCGTCTTCGCGCATCGCGAGCGCGTAGGTGTTCGAGAAGCCGAGCGGAATCGCGACCTTCAGGTGCATCGGCGCAAGCAGGGCATCGAGTTCGTCGAGAGACGGATTGCCGTCGCGCTTGAGGATTTCGCGGACGATGGTGCCCGTGTATTCGGGGTAGACGTCGATTTCGCCGGCATTCAGCGCCGCGACCAGGATGCCGGTGTTTCCTAGCCCGGCCTTGTGGATCGCAGGCACGTGGCGCTCGAGCAACGTGCGCAGCACGATCTCGCCGAGGATGTACGACTCGGTGAAGCGCTTCGAGCCGACCTTCACTTCCTTCGCCGGCGCACTTCCCGCATCGGCGGACGCCGGTCCGGCCGCGGCGAGCATCGACAGCGCGACGCATGCGACGGCGCAGAACGATGCGGCGCGCGCACGGAAGCCAGGACTCGGGGACATCGCCGCACATTACCCGATGCGATCGCGTCGGCCCATCGACGCGTCGTATCCCGTTCCGATCGACGCGGCGCCATCCCTGCGATTGAACTCGACCTGCTTGCGGCAATCGGACTCGGGTCGCGCTTTGCTATCTTTCGCGATCCGCCGGCGACGGGGTCGTCGCCGAAGCGCATTTCATCCCGCATTTCGAAGGAAATCCATGCACAAGAATGTCCAGCGCCTGGCCGCTGCCATGGTCGTTTGCGGTCTTACGGCGTGCGCCGACACGGCCGGCACGAAGGCCGGCCCCGTACAAGCCGCACAGGCCGCGGTGTCCACGCCGGCCGGGCCGGCGCCGATCCGCGCGCAGGACGACATCTATCGCTATGTCAACGGCGCATGGCTGGCCAGCAACGAGATTCCGGCGGACCGGGCGCGCTGGGGCGCCTTCGACCAGTTGCGCGACGACGCGGTGACGCAGGCGCGCACCGTCGTAGAGGATGCCGAGTCGGCAGGGGCCAGGGGTACGGCCGATCAACGCAAGATCGCCACGCTGTATGCGAGCTTCATGGACGAGGCCCGACTCGCCGCGCTCGGCGCGAAACCGATCGCGCCGCAGATGCGTGCGATCGATGCGATCAAGTCGAAGCGGGAACTGCCGGCCGTCATCGCGCAGTTCAACGAGCTGGACATCACGACGCCGATCCGCCTCTACATCGGTCAGGACGCGCGCGATCCGACCCACTACATCCCGACGATCTACCAGGGCGGACTCGGTCTCCCGGACCGCGACTACTATCTGAAGGACGACGACGCGAAGCTGATGGAGACGCGCGCGAAGTACGTCCGGCACGTCTCGAAGATGCTCGCGCTCGCCGGCGTCCCCGACTCCGACGCGGCCGCCGCCCAGGTGCTCGCGGTCGAGACGGCGCTGGCGAAGGCGCAGTGGACGCGCGTCGAGAATCGTGACCCGGTCAAGACCTACAACAAGCAGCCGATCGCGCGGCTCGACGCGCTGACGCCGGGCTATTCGTGGAAGACCTGGGTCACCGGCGTGCGGATCGCCGGCAAGACCGACGCCGTGATCGTCGCGCAGCCGAGCTATCTCGACGGCTTCGCGAGGGCCGTCGACTCGCTGCCGCTCGACGCCTGGAAGGCCTACTTCAAGTACCGCGTGGTCGCTTCGTGCGCGCCTTACCTGTCGAAGCCGTTCACCGAAGAGAGCTTCGCGTTCGAGGGCGGCGTGCTGGCCGGCACGCCGGTCGACCTGCCGCGCTGGAAGCGCGGCGTCGGCGTGGTAGAAGCGTCGATCGGCGAAGGCCTCGGCAAGCTGTATGTCGCGAAGTTCTTTCCGCCGGAGAACAAGGTGCGCATGGACGGCCTCGTGAAGAACATCCTCGCTGCGTACAAGCAAAGCATCGACGGCCTCGACTGGATGGGACCGGCGACGAAGAAGGAGGCGCAGGCCAAGCTCGCGAAGTTCGATCCGAAGGTGGCCTATCCGACCCGGTGGCGCGACTACACCGCGCTGTCGTTCAAGAGCGACGACCTGCTCGGCAACGTGATGCGTGCCCGGCGCTTCGAGTCCAATCGTGACATCGCGAAGCTCGGCAGGCCGATCGACCGGACCGAGTGGGGCATGACGCCGCAAACCGTCAACGCGTACTACAACCGCGGCCGCAACGAGATCGTGTTTCCCGCGGCGATCCTGCAGCCGCCGTTCTTCGACGTGAAGGCCGACGACGCGACCAACTACGGCGCGATCGGCGCGGTGATCGGTCACGAGATCAGCCACGGCTTCGACGACAGCGGCAGCCAGTCGGACGGCGACGGTCGCCTGCGCGACTGGTGGACCGCCGAAGATCGCGCGCGCTTCACGGAAAAGACGAAGGCGCTGATCGCGGAGTACGACGCGTTCGAGCCGGTGCCCGGCTATCACGTCAACGGCGCGCTCACGCTCGGCGAGAACATCGCAGACAACTCCGGCGTCGCGATCGCGTACAAGGCCTATCACCTGTCGCTGAACGGCAAGGACGCGCCGGTGATCGACGGCAAGACCGGCGACCAGCGCTTCTACGCCGGCTTCGCGACGATCTATCGCAACAAGACCCGCGAACCCGCGCTGATCCGCCAGATCAAGTCCGATCCGCACTCGCCCGGCGAGTACCGTGCCAACGGCACGCTGCGCAACCAGACCCCGTTCTATGAAGCGTACGGCGTGAAGCCCGGCGACGGGATGTATGTGCCGCCGGAGCAGCGGGTGCAGATCTGGTAAGGATGGGTCGTGTCGTGGATGGGAACGGTGAGCTCTCTACACCGACGACAAAAAGTAGGTCGACTCTCTCCGCAAGGTCGCCCCGGCGAATGCCGCGGTCCGAGTCGTGGCTCGTCGATTCAAAGCACATTGGGTCCCGGCCTTCGCCGGCGAGACAGATGGAAGAGGGCCCTCCATCAGTCGGGCCGACGACAGGTTCCGCATCGGGTCGACGCCTACCGGGATGCCGTCTTCGCGAAGGATGTCGAAGCGCCGAAGGACGTCACAGCTTCGCGTTGCGCAGCCGCAGCGCGTTCGTGATCACCGATACCGAACTGAGGCTCATCGCGGCGGCCGCGATGGTCGGACTGAGCAGCAGCCCGAACCACGGATACAGAACGCCGGCCGCGATCGGGACGCCGAGCGCGTTGTAGAAGAATGCGAAGAACAGGTTCTGGCGGATGTTCGCGAGCGCCTGTTCGGACAGCCGCCGCGCCTTCGAGACACCCGCCAGATCGCCGCCGATCAGCACGACGCGCGCGCTCTCCATCGCGACGTCGGTGCCGTTGCCCATTGCGATGCCGACGTCCGCCGCCGCCAGGGCCGGCGCGTCGTTGACGCCGTCGCCGGCCATCGCGACCCGATGGCCCTCGGCCTGCAGCTTCTTCACGAATGCCTGCTTGCCGGCCGGATCGACACCGGCTTCGAAGCGCGCGATGCCGAGCTTCTTCGCGACCGCGCGGGCGGTGGTCGCGTGGTCGCCGGTCACCATCACGACGGTGATCCCTTCGGCGGCGAGCGCGGCCAGCGCTGCGGGCGTCGAGGCCTTCACGGCGTCCGTGATCGCGATCACCGCGACCGCACGACCGTCGACGGCGATCAGCAGCGCGGTCGAGCCGTTCTCGCGCAGCGCGTCCGCCTTCTGCGTGAACGCATCGGCTGCGATGCCTTCCTGCGCGAGCATCGCCGGATTGCCGGCGACGACGAAGCGTCCGCACACGCTGCCCTTGACGCCGAGTCCGGCGAGCGATGTCGTGCCGGTCGCCTCCACCAGCGACACGTTGCGCTCCTTCGCATGACGAACGATCGCCGCCGCCATCGGATGGGCGCTGGCCTGCTCGAGGCTCGCGACGAGTCGCAGCACGTCCGCCTCCGACCAGCCGTCGACCGTCTCGATCCGCGACACCGTCGCCTTGCCTTCGGTCAGCGTGCCGGTCTTGTCGACGACCAGCGTGTCGACGCCGGCGAGCCGTTCGAGGGCATCGGCGTCCTTGATCAGCACGCCGTCGCGCGCGCCGCGACCGACGGCGACCGTCACCGAGATCGGCGTCGCGAGACCGAGTGCGCACGGACACGCGATGATCAGCACCGATACGGCCGCGACCAGCGCGTGCGCGAACGCCGGTGCAGGACCCACGACGATCCACACGATCGCGGCCAGCAGCGCGATGCCGATCACGATCGGCACGAACCAGCCGGCCGCGCGATCGGCGAGCTTCTGGATCGGCGCGCGTGAACGGCCCGCGTCGGCGACCAGCATCGCGATCCGCGCGAGCAGCGTGTCGGCACCGACATGATCGGCCCGCATGACGAAGCTGCCGCCCTGATTCAGCGCGCCTGCGATCACGCGGTCGCCGACGCCCTTCTCGACCGGCACGGCCTCGCCGGTCACAAGCGCTTCGTCGAGGCTGCTGCTGCCGGATTCGATCGTGCCGTCGACCGGGACCTTGTCGCCGGGCCGCACGCGCAACCGGTCGCCGACGACGACGTCGGCGAGCGGTACCTCGACGTCGCTGCCCGACGCGTCGACGCGCCACGCGTTGGCCGGCGCGAGGCCGAGAAGGGCCTTGATCGCCCCGCTGGTTCGCGCCCGGGCGCGCAACTCGAGCACCTGCCCGACCAGGACCAGCGTCGTGATGCCGGCCGCTGCCTCGAAGTACACCGGCACCCGGCCGTGTTCACGGAACGCGTCGGGCAGCAGGTCGGGAAAGACGATGGCCGCGACGCTGAACAGCCACGACGCACCGGTCCCGAGGCCGATCAGGCTGAACATGTTGAGCTTCATCGTGCGGAACGACACCCACGCGCGCTCGAAGAACGGCCAGCCGCAATACAGCACGACCGGCGTCGCCAGCGCCGCTTCGAGCCACGGCATCCAGCGCGGGCTGTCCATCGCGCCGATCACCATCGGGCCCATCGCGATCGCCCACAGCGGCACGGTCAGCACGGCGGCGATCCACAGCCTGCGTGTCATGTCGTCGAGTTCGGGATTCGCGTCGTCGCCGGCGACCGGCATCCGCGGCTCGAGCGCCATCCCGCACAGCGGGCATGCGCCGGGGTGATCCTGTACGACCTCCGGGTGCATCGGACAGGTGTATTCGACCGCCGCGCCGGCCGGCGGCGGGGCCGGGACGGTCTGCTTCATCGCGCGCGGTTGCGGTGGATGCGCGAGATAGTGCTCCGGGTCGCCGGCGAACTTCGTGCGGCAGCCCTGCGAGCAGAAGTAATAGGTCGTGTCGCGAAACGCGTACGCCTTGTCGGGGTTCGTCGCGGCGCGCATCCCGCAGACCGGATCGATATGCGGCTTGTCGACGGGCACCGGCAGGTCGTTGCCGCCGGGAAGCGCGGGAGGACGGATCGAGCTGCTGCTGGCGGGAGTAGACATGTGCGGCCGCTGAACTGAATAGTCGGACTTTGCGCCTTTCCGTCGATTTGCAATCGCGGGATCGAAGCGCATCCGGCGCCATCCGACGCGCACTTCGTCGCAATGGCGGGAAACCCGTGGGAACCAACGCGTAGCCTCGCAGCCTTCGAGTGACTCGGCGGCGCCGATCGACTGCTTCGTCTCGCCTTCTCTCCCCTCAAGTTTCGGACCCTTTCGTGATTCCATTTCGTCTCATCCTCCCAGCCTGCGCGCTCGCTGTCGCGCAGTGGTCGTTCGTTCCGGTCGCCGTCGCGCAGCAGCCGGCGCTGCTGACGTCGGGTATCGACCGCAGCACCGCCGACCCTGCGGTGCGGATTCAGGACGATGCGTTTCGCGCAGTCGAAGGCAAGTGGCTGGGCAGCGTGAAGATTCCGGCCGACCGCAACTCGATCGGTGGATTCGAGAAGCTTTACGACGAGACGCAGCCGAAGTTGCGCGAGCTGATCGAGCATCTCGGGACCACCGGCGCGGCCGACCCGGGCGGCGCCGCGGACGGCAAGAAGATCGCCGATCTGTATGCGAGCTTCATGGACGAGGCGCGAATCGAGTCTGTCGGCATCGAGGCCGTCAGCGGCGACCTCGCGAAGATCGACGGGCTCGCGAGCAAGGCGGACGTCGCCGCGATGATCGGCGAACTGGATCGCATCGGCGTCGACACACCGTTCGCGGTACAGGTCCATCAGGACGCGCAGGATTCGACGAAGTATGTCGCCGACCTCGGGCAGGGCGGCATCGGGCTCCCCAACCGCGACTATTTCCTGGCGAAGAACGACAAGCGCTTCGCAGCGATCCGCGTCAAGTACCAGGCCTACCTCGCACAGTTGCTGACGATGGCCGGCGAGCGCGATGCGGCCGCGAAGGCGAAGGCCGTCGTCGCGCTCGAGACGCGAATCGCGCAGGCGCAGTGGACGCGCGTCCAGAATCGCGATCCGGTCAAGACCTACAACGTCGTCGCGATCGCCGACCTGCCGAAGCTCGCGCCGCACATCGACTGGCCCCGCTATCTGGCGGCCTCTCGCATCGCCGGCAAGGCCGACTCGGTCGTGATCAGCCAGCCGACCTACATCGCGGGGCTCGACCGGCTGATCGCGACGGTGCCGCTGTCGACGTGGAAGGCCTACTTCGAAACGTCTTTCCTGAACGCCTATGCGCCGTATCTGGACAAGCGCTTCGTCGATGCGTCCTTCGCGTTCGTCGGGACCGCGTTGCGCGACACGCCGGAGAACAAGCCGCGCTGGAAACGGGGGGTCCGTTTCGTCGAAGGCGGAATGGGCGACGCGCTCGGAAGGCTCTATGTCGCCAGATATTTCCCGCCCGAGAACAAGGCGCGCATCGACACGCTGGTGAACAACCTGCTGGCCGCGTACCGCGTCAGCATCGACGGCCTCGACTGGATGAGCGCCGCGACGAAGAAGGAAGCGGCCGCCAAGCTCGCGACCTTCAAGCCGAAGATCGGTTATCCGTCCCGGTGGCGCGACTACACCGGGCTGACGGTCGATCGCGACGATCTCGTCGGCAACCAGCATCGTGCGCGGATCTTCGAATCGGACTACCAGATCGACAAGCTCGGCAAGCCCGTCGATCGCGACGAGTGGGGCATGACGCCGCAGACCATCAA
>JBDTIS010000015.1:0-16904 GCA_039936235.1 Burkholderiaceae bacterium
GCGCCCGAAAAGAAGTACGGCAGGATCGTCGGCAGGTAGATTTTCGTGATCACCTTGAAGCGCGACATGCGGAAGGTGCGGGCCAGTTCGAGGAAGTCGGCGCTGACGGTCTGGGTGCCGGCCCACACGTTGGTCAGCACCAGCGGCATGGCGGTCATGAACACGACGAACACCGTCGTGGCGTTCGAGAGGCCGAACCAGATGATCGCGAAGATCGCCCAGATCGCCGACGAGATCGTGTTGATGACGGCGAGGATCGGCTCGAAGAACAGCGCGAGCGGGCGGCTCGCGCCGAGGATCAGCCCGCCGACCGTGCCGGCGACGGCGGCCAGCAGGAAGCCGACGACGACACGCCCGAAGGTCGCCCCGAGGTCGTGCCAGAACGAGTCGGTCGCGACCAGCCCGCGCCACGCGTTCCAGACGCGCAGCGGGCCGGGCAGCACGAATGCCGGGACGCCGGTCGACGCGACGATCCAGATCAGCAGGATGACGAGGACCAGCAGCACGCGGCGCTGCGCCATCTGCCAGCGTTCGCGGCGTCGTTCGAGCGCGGCGAGCTGCCGCATGCCGGGTGACGGCGTCGCGTCCAGGCGCTCTTTCATCAGATGCGACCGCGCAGTGCGCGGACCTGCTCGGCGACTTCGGGACTCGCCGGGTCGCGCGGATACGCCAGCGGCATCGGCACCACCGCGCGGATGCGGCCCGGCCGCGGCATCAGCAGCACGATCTGGTCCGCCAGCACGATGGCCTCTTCGACGTCGTGCGTGACGAAGAGGATCGTCATCTCCTTCATCCGCGCGATCCGAAGCAGCTCGTCGTGCATCTGCGAGCGGATCGCCGGGTCGAGCTTCGAGAACGGCTCGTCCATCAGCAGGATGGACGGTCGCGTGACTAGGCTGCGGGCCAGTGCGACGCGGCTGCGCATGCCGCCGGACAGTTCGTAGGGATAGGTTTCGGCGAAGTCTTCGAGGCCGACTACGGCCAGCTCCTCCATCGCGCGGCGGCGTCGCTCGGTGCGCGGCATCGGCGTGGCCTCGAGTCCGAACGCCACGTTGTCGAGTGCGCTGCGCCATGGCAGCAGCCGATCTTCCTGGAACATGTAACCGAGCGAGCGCCAGTCGTCGAATTGCGCGAGCGGCGTGTCGTGCAGCCGAACCTCGCCACGGTCGGGCTTCACGAGCCCCGAGATGATGTTCAGCAGCGTGCTCTTGCCGCAGCCCGATGCGCCGAGAAGCGCGGTGGTAGATCGCGGCCGCACGTCGAAGCTGATGTCCTGCAGAACGTGCAACGGCTCGGCGCCGCGCCGCGCGAACCATTTGCTGATCGCGTCGAGCCGCACCATCGGCGCGTCCGGCGCCGCGGTCAGCGTCACCTCGGCCATGCGCGTCCGCTGCGCGTGCAGCCGGGGATCGAAAGGAGTGGGCAAGAAGAGCGAGGCAGAGTCGAGACAAGCATTGCAGCGGATACGCTGTAGCTTACTGGACATCGCTTCCGGCTGTCGCGGCGCCTCGTTCAGGTCTCGCCGCCGGCCGGCTCGGCGGGCGTTGCCGCCTGCTTCATCGCCGCGTGATGTCCCGCCGCGAGGTCCAGCAGCCGCTGCCGATAGCGCTGGCCGGTGGCTGCGACGGCAGCCTGGTCGGAGTGCGAGTCGTGGACCACGATCGGTTCGAGCCATTGCATGCCGCAGAAGCGCGCGGTCTGCTGCATCGGCGCGACGAAGATCTCGAACGGATGTCCATGGGGTCCGTCTTCCGCGTAGGCCTTCAGGTCCGAGCCGGTCGTGACGACCCATTGCATGCGCTTGCCGGCCAGCGCGTTGCCGCCGGTCCCGTAGGCCCATCCGAGTGCGAAGACTTCGTCGATCCACATCTTCATCAGGGCCGGCATGCTGTACCAGTAGACCGGATGCTGGATGACGATGATGTCGACCTCCGCGATGCGGCGCTGCTCGGTCTCGATGTCGATGTCGAAGTCGGGGTAGAGGTCGTAGAGGTCGCGGTGCTCGACGAACGACAGGTCCCCGATCGCATCGAGCAGTTCGCGGTTGGCGAGCGAACGTTCGGCGTACGGATGTGCGTAGATCAGCGCGATGGTCGGGGCGGGCATGGGTCGGATGCGGTGTTTGAGCGAAACCTCGATGGTACGGGGGACCGATGCGCGTCGTGGGGTCGTACGCATTCGTCACGAACCTTGTCGATGATCGCCTGTCGCCGAAGTCGGTCGGGGCGCCTGTTAGAGTCCTGTTCATGAGCGAACACAAACCTCTGGCTCCCGGAACCATCGTCTTTCATCCGTCGCGTGGTTACGGCGTGCTCACCGCGGTCAATCTGTTGACCGGCTGGGTCAGCGCGCGCTTCGGCAACGAAGTCAACACGCTGGACCTGTCGCTGAGCGACGACGGCATCGCGTACGCCGACGGCATCCCGATCCTGTTCCGGCGCGCCGCGCCCGACTACATGCCGCACGCGCGGCTGATGGCGATGGTCCGTGCGCTGCACGGCGCCGGCTACGAGCGCCTCTACCTCTACACGTGGCCGAAGCCGTCCGGCCTGCACTGGCGCTGGCACCTGTTCACCGGCCGTCGCGACCGCGGCGGCTTCTGGGTCCAGCGTCCGCTGCGGCCCGGCTGGTACGGATCCGGCTCCGACTACAACTTCAATCCGGTGATGGGCTGGGGTGACGCGCCGGGCGCGACCACCGATCAGCTGGTGCATGCGCTCGCATCGTACGATCCGGAAGGCCTCGCGCAGGCGCTCGGTCGCGACGACGATCACACCGCCTGGTTCGCGGAGGTCTGCGACGCGCTGTTGCCGAACCACGCGTACAGCCTCGGCTGGGAAGCGGCGACCCGCAACCTACGCCTGCAGACCAGCGGTCCACGCGGGATGCCGCTCAGCCTGCCGGTGATGGCGGTCAAGCGCGGCGTCCAGCGTTACGGCGGCCCCGCGCTGTCGTGGCCGCCGGGATGGACCGATGGATGGGCGCACCACGGCTATGTGCGTGCGTTGCGGCGCGCGAGTGACCGGGCGAGCGAAACCGAGGGCTGATCGAACAGGTTGTGCGAGACGGCCGTGGCCTGAGCGCTACCGATCTGGCGAACCAGAAGATTGCTACGATTCCGTTCCTCCCGAGAAGGTCGACAGGCGCGCGCGACGCGATCGCCACCTTGAAGACGCGTCGTGCGGGGGTCAGCCTAGGCCGCCTGAAAAGTCGCGATCCGATTCGCGAAGATCGACGCGGAGATGACAGGCCACGGGGGGTTCCGTGGTCGGCAGCTCGTCAGAACAGATTTTTCTGCTTCCCCCGCGTCATCAGCCGATGCAGCTCTTCGATCGTGACCTCGCGCGCGCCGGGTAGTACCCGGATCGTGGCGCCCGCGGTCACCGTGCCGGTCTGCAGCACCTCCAGATAGAAGCCGGTGAAGCCCGACTGCAACATCATCTTGGATGCGTGGTTGAAGCCCATCACCGCGTTGAACTTGAAGCAGGGCTGGCGTGGCGCGTTGACGCGCAGGCGGACCGGCGGCGCGTCCGAGGCTTCGACCGGCTCGAGCAGCAGCACGTCGCCGACCCAGACGCGCGTCTCGAGCAGTCCCTCGATCGTCAGGTTCTCGCCCATGAAGCCGTGCGGTAGCGGGGTGTCGATCTTCGTCGCCTGCTCGCGAATGGTCCGCCAGGTCGCGTAGTGCTCGATCGGGTACGCGTAAACGGCCTTGTCGCGGCCGCCGTGGACCGTCAGGTCCACTTGCTCGTCGAACGCGAAGCCGAGTTCGTCGACCGCGATGCGCTGCGGGTCGGCCAGCGTCGACACCGGCGACTTGCGGATGCCGCTCATCACCTGTTCGCGTTTGCCGCCGGGTGCCGGCACGAACAAAGGAGCGGCGAGGCCGGTGCTGACTGAAAGGATTCTCATGATGCGTCGTGCGCGCAGGTGGCGCTGAAGGTGGCAGGACTCGCACCGATCCGTTCGATGCGACGCTCGGCTGCGATCGACATGCCGATCGCGACGAAGAATACCGGTAGAGCCACCCACGGCAGGGCCATCGACGGCGGCGACGTGAACGGGTGTGCGAGGACGAGCCCGCCGACGGCAGCGCCGATGAACTGGCCGAGGTAGATCGCCGACGTGTTCAGCGCGACCGACACCGACGCGAGCGGCGGCGCGAGGTCGACGAGCCGCACCTGCTGCATGCTGTTGCTCCCGAAGTTGCCTGCACCCCACAGGATCGCGGCGACGATGGCGATCGCGAGGCCGGCCGGTCCGGGGCCGACCTCGAACAGCACGATCCACAGCACGAACGCGGCCGCGATTGACAGCAGCGCGACATGGATCACCACCGGCGGTCCCCGCCGTTCGGCCACGCGGCCGGCGACGAGGTTGCCGGCGAATCCCGCGAGCCCGTTCAGCGACAGCAGCAGCGTCAGCATCAGCGGCGTCGCCAGCAGCGTGTCGCGATACGCGATGACGATGTACGAATACAGCGTGAACTGCGCGCTCGCTTGGATCGCCGTGACCCCCGCGACGCGCAGCAGCGTCGGATGGTCGGCGATCGCCTGCCACGCGGCGCGGTCGATGCGACCGACGAACAGGCGTTGCGGCAAGCGCCACCAGACCAGCAGGGCGCCGACCGTCGACAGCAGCCCGATGCAGGTCATCGCGGTGCGCCAGCCGGAGCCAGACGCGATCAAGGCGCCGGCCGGCATGCCGACCACGGCCGCGATCGACCAGCCGAGGAACACGAACGCCATCGTCCGCGCGCGGCGTCGGGCCGGCACCAGCAGGCTCGCGGTCGCCGCGGCCTGCGGCGTGAAGAGTGTTCCGGCGATCGCGGTCAACACGCGGATCAGCAGGAGGGTCCACCATCCCTGCGCCACCGCCGCCGCAAAATGACCGACCGCGAACAGTGCGAGCGATGCGGTGAGCACGAGGCGGCGGTCGTAGCGGCTCGTCAGCGCGCCGAGCGGCGGCCCCGATATACAGATGGCGAGCGAGAACAGTCCCGCGATCAGGCCGATCGCGGACGGCGACTCGCGAAGATCGCGGGCGATCGTGTCGAGCATCCCGACGAACGCGAGCGCACCGGTGCCGATGACGACGTTGCCGAATGTGAGCGACCAGAGCGCGAGACGATGATCGGGCGCGTCGGACGAAGGGGCGGCGGCGGTCATGCGGGCCTTCGGATGGATGGCGTGCGTCCGCGTGAGACCCCGCGCACAACCCGCGAGGCGACTGCCTCGGATTGTCGGAAGGGCCGGGCCATCGAGGCCCGGCCCTTTCGGTCAGAAGATCAGTTCGTCGCGCAGCTGAAGCTCGCCGCGACGTTCACGTCGCCGCTGCCGTTGTAGCGCGGGAACGCCGGGTAGTCGCACAACGGCCGCGTGCGACCCGGGACACCGGCCGTATCGGTCACCGTCTGGTTCGGCGGGACGATGCCTTTCTCGACCCAGTTCTCCATCGTCGTCAGGGAGTCCCAGGCCGCGTTGAAGACCGTGCTGATCGCGTGGCCGTAGCCGGGAATCTCGTAGAAGCGCACGAAGGTCCCGACCCGCGCATTGCCCATCGTGGTGTTGAGGCGGTCGAAGTACTGCTCGGTCGCCCGCGTGCTGACGAGCGCGTCGCTCATGCCGTGCGCCATCAGGATCTTGCCGCCCTTCGCGAGGAAGGCCGATAGATCGGTCTTGTTGACGTCCTGGATGCCGGTCAGCGTGCTGATGCGCGCCTGCCAGGTGCCCGGATTCTGCGGATCGAGCGTCAGCGAATTGAAGTTCGGATCACGCGTCACGAAGTAGCGGACCCACTGGTCCCAGAAGATGCTGCCGTAGGGGGCGGTCGTCGGCATCGGATTGGCCGGCTGCGACGTGTTGAACGCGAGAAAGGTCACGGTCGGCTGCAGCGCGCTCGCGCCGGGGATCCCGAGATCGGTGCCCCAGGTGTTGAAGCCGGGATACTGGGTCTCGCCACTTGCGAGCGGGTAGCTGAACGTGATCGGCGTATTGAAGACATTCAATGCGGTGATCTGCGCGTCCGACAGGCAGGTGTCGCCGCCTTCGGTGCCACCCGGACAGCGCAGCGCCACGCCGCTGACCGTGGCGGTCGACGGATTGAAGGTCGCGTTGCACGCGCGGATGTTGCTGACCAGTCCGTCGACCACGCCGTCCAGCCCGTCGCAAGCCTGCAGCGCGGCGTCGTAGAGGCGCTTGCGCTTGGCCTGGCTCGGGTAGGCGCCGGGCTGCGCGAGGGCGCGCGTGATGCGGCCGAACTGCAGGTCGAGGCTCGCTGCCGCGCCGGCCGGATACAGCACGATCGCGCCGTCCCAGTCCTGCGGCCACTTCTGCACGACCTCGAGCGCCTCGCGGCCGCCCGACGATCCGCCGGCGAAGTACGCGCGCGTCGGACCGCTCACGCCGTAGCGCGCCTTGATGATCGCGACCGCCACGTCGCGGGTCTTCTTGAGCGCGTCGCCGGAGAAGTTGTTGACCGCCTCGTCGTTGGTGCCGAACGAGCCGTCCTGGCTGCCGAGCGCGCCGGCCTGATGGCCCGAGTCGCTGGCGAACACCGCATAGCCGCGGCCGAGCGGCAGCAACTGGTCGGCCGGTCCCGCGGGCACGTTGCCGGCGGGGTTGGGGATCGAGCCGTCGTAGCCGCCACCGCCAAACATCATCGCTTTGTTGTTCCAGGCGGTCGGCAGGTTGACCTGCATCTTGATCTTCGGCGCCGTCGCGTCGAGCGGCGCGATGTCCGCGGTGACCTTGCAGTATTCGCCGATCGCGGCAGCACCGGTTCCCGCGGCCGCGACCGTCGTGGCCGACGTGACGGTCGCACCGGTGGTCGGCAGCCCGATCGACGAAGCGGGCACGGTCAGCGTACCGACCTGCGCGCAACTCAACTGGACCGGCGCCGGTACCGGCGTGGGCTCCGACCCGTTGTCGTTACCGTTGCAGGCTGCGAGCATCGTCGCTGCGGTCAGCGCGAGCGCTGCGGCCGCAGCGCGCGTCCATTCGCGTGAAACATGGGTTTCCATCGTCATCGCCGTCTCCTGTTGTCGTGGCCGCACTCTGGGCTTCGCGCGACACCGATGTCAATACGCGTCGACCCTTCCGGGGCCTATCGGGCCGGCGCCTGGCGCGGCTGGTGGAACAGGTCGATCATCAGCGCACGCAGCCAGGCGTGTCCCGGCTCCGAGCCGAGCCGACGGGTCCAGAACAGGCCGACGTCGAAGTGTCGTTGCGGCACCGGCAGCGGTGAGATGCGATTGATCCCATAGCGCCGGAACGCGCGCGCGACGGTGCGCGGCACGATCACCGCGTAGTCGACCTCCGCGAGGATCGCCGGCACGACCATGAAGTGCGGGATCGACAGCTTCACGCGATCGATCAATCCGCTCTCGCGCAGGATCGCGAGCGTCGGCGGATGCGACGTGATCGCGATGTAGTCGGCCGGCGCGCGTGCCGAACCGCGCGTCGGGGAATCGGACGCGGGCGACCGGCGCAGCGTCACGTACTCCTCGCGAAACAGATGCTGATGCGCGAATTCGCCGAGCAGCGACGGCAGGTGTCCGATCGCCATGTCGACCGCGTCGCTCTCGAGTTCGGCCGGCAGTTCGTCCCACTCGATCTGGCGCGTCTCGACCGACACGCCGGGCGCCTGGTGGCGAATCGCTTTCATCAGCGGCGGCAGGAAGACCATCTCCCCGAGGTCGCTCATGTGGATGCGAAACAAGCGCTTCGCGGTCGAAGGGTCGAAGGCCAGTGCTTCGTCGAGCACAGTCTGCACGGCATGCAGTGCATCGCCGAGTGCCGGTGCGATGCGTCGCGCGACCGGCGTCGGCTCGACCCCGCCCTTGACGCGAACGAACAGCGCGTCGCCGAACAGCGTGCGCAGTCGGGCCAGGCCGTGGCTGACCGACGGCTGCGTCAGTCCGATCCGCAGCGCGGCGCGGCTGACGCTGCGTTCGCTGTGGATCGCTGCGAAGATCTTCAGCAGGTTCAGGTCGATGTCGTTGACGTTCATGGGTATCGATGCCGTCGATGATCGAAAGAGGAACGACGGTATCGACAGCATAACGGAGTGTTCCTAGAATCCGCCTGCTAGCGATGAAGACACGACGCCACCCCGTGATCGCGCGTGCAGCCCGAACAAGGAGACACGATGGAACGCTCGTTCGCACGCGAAGTCGAGCTGCTGAGGCTCGGCGACGGCGATGTCTTCCACGGCGAAGGCATCCTCGCGATCACGAAGGGACTGCTGCAGGCCGGGGTCGCCTACGTGGGCGGTTACCAGGGAGCGCCGGTCTCGCATCTACTCGACGTGATGGTGCAGGCGCGGACGTTGCTCGATGAGCTAGGCGTGAAGGTCGAGGCCTGTTCCAACGAGGCATCCGCTGCGGCGCTGCTCGGTGCGTCGATCCATTATCCGGTGCGCGGTGCGGTCACGTGGAAGTCGATCGTCGGCACCAACGTCGCGTCCGACGCGCTGTCGAATCTGTCGTCGCCGGGCGTCACCGGCGGCGCGCTGATCATCGTCGGTGAGGACTACGGCGAAGGCGCGAGCGTGATCCAGGAGCGCTCGCTCGCGTTCGCGTTGAAGTCCACGTTATGCCTGTTCGATCCGCGCCCCGATCACGCGACCATGGTCGACATGGTCGCGAAGGCGTTCGAGTTGTCCGAGGCGTCGAACATGCCGTCCATGATGCAGTTGCGGATCCGCGCCTGCCATGTGCGCGGCAGCTTCGTCTGCAGTGACAATCGCGCGCCGGCGATCTCGATGAAGCATCCGTTCGACGAGCCGGCGGCCTTCGACTACGCGAAGCTGCCGCATCCGCCGGCCACGTTCCGGCAGGAGAAGCTGAAGGGGGAGCAGCGCATCGTCGCGGCGCGCGCGTTCATCGTCGAGCACGCGCTCAACGACCTGATCGCGCCGCGTGGGGCTACGTCCGCGGGCCCGTCGACGGCCGGCATCGGCGTGATCGTGCAGGGCGGCCTGTACAACACGCTGATGGGCGCTCTCGTGCAGTGCGGTCTCGCCGACGCGTTCGGCGCGAGCGACGTCGCCATCCTCGTGCTGAACGTCACTTGTCCGCTGGCGCCGCTGCAGATCGAGGCATTCTGTCGCGCGCACGACGCGGTGCTGGTCGTGGAGGAAGGGCAGCCCGAGTTTCTCGAGCAGGAGATCGCGACGATCCTGCGGCGCGCCCGGATCGACACGCCGCTGCACGGCAAGGATGTGCTGCCGATGGCCGGTGAGTACAACGTCGAGATCGTCGCCGCCGGACTGGCCGGTGTCGTCGACCGGCACGTCCCCGGCTTCGATCTCGCGACGGTGCGCGGCTGGTTGTCGTCGAATACCGAGCGTCGCATGGAGATCGCAGCCCGATTCGACGAGGGCCTGCCGACCAGGCCGCCCGGCTTCTGCATCGGCTGCCCCGAGCGTCCGGTCTTCTCGGCGTTGAAGCAGGTCCAGCAGAAGATCGGCAAGGTCCACGTCGCGGCCGACATCGGCTGCCACTCGTTCGCCACTTTCGAGCCGTTCTCGTCGGGGCACTCGATCCTCGGCTACGGGATGAGCCTCGCGTCGGCGGCCGGCGTCGGTCCGATGATGACGCGGCGCACGCTGGCGATCATGGGCGACGGTGGCTTCTGGCACAACGGCCTGCTGTCCGGCGTGCAGTCTGCGCTGTTCAACAAGGACGACGTCGTGCTGCTGATCCTGAAGAACGGCTACACGTCGGCGACCGGCACGCAGGAGATCATCTCGTCGCCGGACGACGATCTGCAGGTGACCGAGAAGGCGCGGCTGTTCCGGCCCGGCAGCCAGAGCCTGACCGAGAACAACCGCGCGATCGAGGACACGCTCGTGGGCATGGGCGTGCCGTGGCTGAAGACGGTCTACACCTACGACGTCGACGCGATGATGGGCGCGCTGACCGACGCGTTCACGACCGAGACGCCGGGGCTCAAGGTGATCGTCGGCGAAGGCGAATGCCAGCTCGAACGGCAGCGTCGCATCAAGCCGATCCAGGCCGCGCGGATCCGCAGCGGCAAGAAGACCACGCGTGTGAAATACGGCGTCGACGAGGACACCTGTTCCGGCGACCACTCGTGCATCCGGCTGTCGGGCTGCCCGACGCTGACGCTGAAGGACGCGAACGATCCGCTGAAGGTCGACCCGGTCGTGACGATCACCGAAGGCTGTGTCGGTTGCGGGCTGTGCGGCTCGAACGCGCACGCGGCGACGCTGTGTCCGTCGTTCTACCGGATCGAGGTGACGCGCAATCCGACCCGCTGGGACCGCGTGCGGTCGTGGGTCACGACGGCATCGGTCGCGCGGAGGCCGTCATGAACGCGCGGGCGATGTCGCAGCCGATGTTGGCCGATGCGCGCGGCGTCCGCAGCGACCTGCCGATCACGATCCTGATCGCGGCGCTGGGCGGCGAAGGCGGTGGCGTGCTGACGCAGTGGATCGTCGAGGCCGCGCTGCACGCCGGCTATCCGGTGCAGAGCACGTCGATCCCCGGCGTCGCGCAGCGCACCGGCGCCACGACCTATTACGTCGAGATCTTCCCGCAGCCGCTCTCTGCGCTCGGCGGTCGCCGGCCGATCCTGAATCTCGCGCCGGTCGCCGGTCGCATCGACCTGCTGGTCGCATCCGAGCTGCTCGAAGCGGTCCGCGCGGCGCAGGTCGGCTATGTCGACCGCGATCGGACGACGGTGATCACGTCGACGTCACGTGCGCTGACCAACCGCGAGAAAGGCGCGATGGGCGACGGTCGTGAGGACAGCGCGCGACTGCTCGACGTGCTGATCGGCAACAGCCGTCGCCACGTCGGCTTCGACATGAACGACGAGGCGCGTGCGGCGCGGACCGTGATCAGCGCCGTGATGTTCGGCGCGGTCGCGGGAGCGGGTCTGCTCCCGTTCGACCGTTCGCATTGCGAGGCCGCGATTCGCGCGTCGGGCAAGGGTGTCGATGCAAGCCTGGACGGCTTCGAGCGCGGCTACGTTCGAGCGCTCGGACGTCCTGACCTCGATGCCGTCCGGCCGGCCGAAGTCGCGGCGGCGGCGGATGCAACCTGGCCGATCGAAGTCGGCGAGATGGTCGGGCATGGCGTCGAGCGATTGATCGACTACCAGGACCGCCGTTATGCGGACCTCTATCTCGAACGCCTTCGTCGCGTGCTCGCGCTCGAGCAACGCATCGATCCGGGGCATGCGAACGGCCATGCGCTGACGCGCGAGACCGCGCGCTTCCTCGCGCTGTGGATGGCGTTCGACGACGTGGTCCGCGTCGCCGACCTGAAGACGCGTGCCGATCGTTATGCGCGGATCCGTGTGGAGGTCGGCGCGCGTCCCGACGAACTCGTCGCGGTTCACGATTTCTTCAAGCCGCGACTGGCCGAGGTCGCCGGCGCGCTGCCGGCCGGCCTGTCGAGGCGCATGGTGGCCTGGGAGCAGGCACGGATGCGTCGCGGCAAGCCGGCACTCGCGTTTCCGCTGAAGCTGCGCAGCGACTCGCGACTCGGTCATCTCGCGTTGCGTGTCGTGGCGTCGCTGCGCCGCTGGCGACCGGTGAGCCAGCGCTATGCGAACGAACAGGCGGTGATCGAACGCTGGCTGTCCGCGATCGAACGCGTGGCCATGCTCGGCTGGGCGCCGGCGCATGCGCTCGCGCTGTGCGGCCGGTTGATCAAGGGCTACGGCGACACCCATGCACGCGGGCACGAGAACATGGCGCGCATTCTCGACACGCTGGCCGGCGAGCCGGCGGTGATCCACTTCGCGGCCTCGCACGACGGCGAGGTGCAACTGACGCGGGCACTCGACTCGGCGCGTGACGCGGCGCTGGCCGATCCGGACGGCAAGGCACTCGATCGCGACATCGCGAAGCACGGCGCAGCCCCGCGTCCGATCGTCGCGAAGCCACTGGTGTTCGTACGACCGAAGCGATCGACCTGACGGGCGGGTAAGCACCGACAGATACGGCCGATGGTTCGTACAAGAATCGCGGCCACGCCGAATGCGGCAACAGATGCCTCACGGCACACGCAGTTCAACTTGAGGAGAAACCATGAGTCGTACCAGAAACATCGTCGGCACCGCGCTGCTCGCGGTCGCATCGCTGTTCGCGGCGATCGACGCCGAGGCCCAGATCAAGGTCGGCATCGTCGTTTCGGCCACCGGCCCTGCGGCGTCGCTCGGCATCCCGCAGAAGAACACCGCGGCGCTGCTACCCAGGGAGATGTCCGGCCAGAAGATCGAGTACATCGTGCTGGACGACGCATCCGACACGACGACCGCGGTGAAGGACATCAAGAAGCTGATCGACGAGGAACATGTCGATGTCGTGATCGGACCATCGACGACACCGAACGCGATCGCGATGACCGACCCGGCCGTCGAGTCGGAAACGCCGGTGATCAGCCTCGCCGCGGCTGCCGCCCTGATCACGCCGATGGACGCGCGCAAGCGGTGGATCTTCAAGACGCCGCAGAACGATTCGCTGATGGCCGGAGCGGTCGTCGACCACATGGCCGCGGCGAAGATCCCGACGATCGCGATCATCGCGCTGTCGGACAGCTACGGTCAGAACTGGGTCAACGAGATGACGCGGCTGGCCGGCGAGAAGGGCATCAGGATCGTTGCCACCGAGTCTTACCAGCCTGCCGACGCGAGCGTGACCGGTCAGGTGCTGCGCGTGGTCGCCGCGAAGCCCGACGCGATCCTGATCGCGAGCCGCGGCACGCCGGCCGTGCTGCCGGCCAAAGCGCTGAAGGAGCGCGGTTACAAGGGCCCGATCTATCAGACGCACGGCGTGGCGAACAACGACTTCCTGCGCGTCGGCGGCAAGGACGTCGAAGGCAGCATCGTGCCGGTCGGGCCGGTCCTGGTCGCGACCCAGTTGCCGGACAGCAACCCCAGCAAGAAGCTCGCGCTCGAATACACGCGCGTCTACGAGCAGGCCTACGGTCCCGGCAGCGTTGCGACCTTCGGCGCCCATCTGTGGGACGCCGACCTGTTGCTGCAGGCGGCTCTGCCGGCTGCGCTCGCGAAGGCGAAGCCGGGCACGAAGGAGTTCCGCATCGCGCTGCGCGACAGCCTCGAGAACGTCAGGAACCTGACGATCACGCAGGGTGTGATGAACATGACTGCCGCGGATCACAGCGGGCTGGATCAACGGTCGCGCGTGATGGTGACGGTGGAAGACGGGAAGTGGAAGCTGATGCCATAAAACCCGATGCGACCGAAGGTCGCGCACTTCTCACCCTCCCCTTCAAGGGGAGGACCGGGGAGGGGATGGGTGTCCGTGCCCCTCAAAGACACGGTACCCCACCGCTGGACCCATCCCCCTCCCGCCCTCCTCCTTGAAGCGGGAGGTGCGAAGTGGCAGCGGCTAAGTCACTGCATTAGTAGGTTCGCTTCTGCTTCAACACATCCTTGTTGACCACATTCGTCGGCGCTCCTCCGACATAAGCCAGGATGTTCCTGAAAGCCCCGTCGAACATCGTCTCGTAGCTGCTTTTCTCGACGTAACCGATATGCGGTGTGCAGATCACGTTCTCCATCCGCAGCAGCGGCTGGCCCGCGAGCGGCGGCTCCGTCTCGAAGACGTCGACGGCCGCCAGCCCCGGTCGTGCATTGTTCAGCGCCTGGATCAGCGCGCCCGGCGCGACCAGCTCGGCACGGCTGGTGTTGACCAGCAGCGCGGTCGGCTTCATCGCCTGCAGATCTTCGAGCGTGACCATGCCGCGCGTCGCGTCGTTCAGTCGCAGGTGCAGCGACACGACGTCGGCATGCGAGAAGAACGCGCGGCGGTCTTCGGCCACGTCGTAGAGCTGTTCGCGCGCCGCGGCGCGAGACTCTTCGCGGCCCCAGACCAGCACGTTCATGCCGAACGCCGAGCCGTAACCGGCGACCATGCGGCCGATCTTCCCGAAGCCCCAGATACCGAGCGTCTTGCCAGCCAGCAGATCGCCTACGCCGTGGTTCGGTGGCGCGCTCGCGCTCTTGAGGCCGCTCTGCTGCCAGACACCGTGCTTGAGGTTGGAGATGTACTGCGGCAGACGGCGCATCGCCGCCATCAACAGCGCCCACGTCAGTTCTGCGGCGGCCGTCGGCGCGCCCGCGCCGTCGACCACCATCACGCCGCGCTCGGTGCATGCGTCGAGGTCGACGTGCGGTCCGGCGCGTCCGGTCTGCGCAATCAGACGGAGCTTCGGCAGCTTGACGAGCAGCTCGCGCGTGATCCGCGTTCGTTCACGAATGAGCACGAGCCCCTCGGAATCCGACAGCCTGACGCCCAGCTGGCCTGCGCCCTTGACGGTGTTGTTGAACACCTTGACGTCGTGGTCGGCAAGCAGACCGAAGCAGTCCAGCTTGCGGACCGCATCCTGGTAATCGTCGAGTATCGAGATCTTCATCGGCCGGGTTATTGAGGGCATGCCGTGAGGGCCCCCTACATACGCTTCCAACGCACACTTCCGCGCAATCCACGGAGGCCGGATCGCGCCGGCGGCTATGGTACATTGCACGCCCCCCTGCGCAGCCCCGGCCGTCCCATGCACTGTTCGATGCGCGGGTTCTCGTTTTCGGGTCGCCGCGCTCGAGGTCGACAGGACGATCGAACGCCGCTGCCCGCCATTTCACGCGCCGTGCGCCGCCCGACTCGGCGCAGTTGTTGCAATCGTTGATGCACTCGGGCGGCGTAGTTCGGCCGCCATGCGTATCTAGTCCGTTTTTCAGTCGCGTGTCACGCGCGCGATTCGTGGGAGATCAAGATGAATGCAGTGCTTTCGCCATCCTCCGGCTTGTCCGCGCCCTCCTGGGTCAAGAGTCAGAAGCTGATCGGCTGGGTCGAAGAAATCGCCCGCCTGACCCAGCCTGCCGAGGTCGTTTGGTGCGATGGTTCCGACGTCGAATACGATCGCCTCTGCGCAGCGATGGTCGCATCCGGCACGATGCGCCCGCTGAACGCGAAGAAGCACCCGAATTCCTTTCTTGCGTTGTCGGATCCGAGCGACGTTGCGCGCGTCGAGGATCGCACGTTCATCTGTTCCGAGAAGCCCGAAGACGCCGGTCCCACGAATCATTGGGTCGCGCCGGCCGAAATGCGTACGACGCTCGACGGCCTGTTCACCGGCAGCATGCGCGGCCGCACGATGTATGTGGTCGCTTTCTCGATGGGCCCGTTGGGCTCGCCGATCGCGCACATCGGTGTGGAACTGTCCGACTCGCCGTACGTCGCCGTCAACATGAAGTTGATGACCCGCATGGGTCGCGCCGTATACGACGTCCTCGGCGTCGACGGCCACTTCGTGCCGTGCGTGCACTCGGTCGGCATGCCGTTGGGCGCCGGCGTCGAGGACGTGCCGTGGCCCTGCAACGCCACCAAGTACATCGTCCATTTTCCCGAGACGCGCGAGATCTGGAGCTACGGCTCGGGCTACGGCGGCAACGCGCTGCTCGGCAAGAAGTGCTTCGCGCTGCGGATCGCGTCGACGATGGGCCGCGATGAAGGCTGGCTCGCCGAACACATGCTGATCCTCGGCGTCGAGAATCCACAGGGCGACAAGCATTACGTGGCCGCCGCTTTCCCGTCGGCCTGCGGCAAGACCAACTTCGCGATGCTGATTCCGCCGGCCGGTTTCGAAGGCTGGAAGGTCACGACGATCGGCGACGACATCGCGTGGATCAAGCCGGGTAGTGACGGAAAACTCTATGCAATCAACCCCGAGGCCGGCTATTTCGGCGTCGCGCCGGGCACCAACGAGAAGACCAACTTCAATTGCATGGCGTCGATGCGATCGAACACGATCTTCACGAACGTCGCGCTGACCGACGACGGCGGCGTGTGGTGGGAAGGCCTGACGAAGGAAGCGCCGGCGCACCTGATCGACTGGCAGGGCAAGGAATGGACCCCGGCGATCGCGAAGGAGACCGGCCGCAAGGCGGCCCATCCGAATGCGCGCTTCACGGTCGCCGCGACGCAGAACCCCGTACTCGATGCCGATTGGGACAATCCGGCAGGCGTTCCGATCTCGGCCTTCATCTTCGGCGGCCGTCGTTCCACGACCGTGCCGCTCGTGACCGAAGCGCGCAGCTGGGTTGAAGGGGTCTACATGGCCGCGACGATGGGCTCGGAGACCACGGCCGCTGCCGCGGGTCGGCAGGGCATCGTGCGACGCGATCCGTTCGCGATGCTGCCGTTCTGCGGCTACAACATGTCCGACTACTTCGGTCACTGGCTTGCACTCGGCGAGAAGCTCGAAGCCTCGGGGACGAAGCTTCCTGCGATCTTCACGGTCAACTGGTTCCGTACCGGCGCCGACGGCCGGTTCGTGTGGCCCGGCTTCGGCGAGAACATGCGCGTGCTGAAGTGGATGCTCGACCGTATCGATGGCAAGGCCGGCGGCGTCGAGAACATCTTCGGCGTGACGCCGCGCTACGAGGACATCTCGTGGCAGGGCGCCGAGTTCACGCGTGCGGACTTCGACACGATCACGTCGATCGACCTGGCCGCGTGGAAGAAGGAGATCGCATTGCACACCGAGTTGTTCACGCGGCTCGAACATCATCTGCCGCCCGCACTGGCCGCGGTCAGGGACCGCTTGTTGGAGCGGCTCACGGGCTGACGCTGCACCAGCATGAAGGGAAGTGGCGCCGCGGCGGCCTTTTTTTTCGGCGCTACCGGAAGCCGTCCGGCTTCAGGTCGACGTTGCCCGGCATCTCCTTCTGCACCGCGTTGTTCGTGCGGACCCCGGCAACGTCGGGCAGCGAACCCGGACCGGCGAATACGTTGCCGTTGACGACGACCGTCCTGGTGCCCGGCGCAATGAACAGGAAGCGTGCGCCGGCCGGCCGCTGGCTGATGAACGTGTTGCCCTTCACGACGAGTTCGTGGACGCCGTCGCT
>JBDTIS010000016.1:0-25751 GCA_039936235.1 Burkholderiaceae bacterium
TCGAGGCCACGCCGAAACTCGTGCCGATCACGGTCGACGCGGTCGGGCAGAGCGAAGGCTCGAAGGAGGTCCAGGTACGTGCGCGCGTGTCCGGCATCCTGTTGAAGCAGCGCTTCACCGAAGGCGATCGGGTCAAGGGCAACGCGGTGCTCTACCAGATCGATCCGGCGCCTTACGAGATCGCGCTCGCGCAGGCCAAGGCCGCGCTGGCGCAGGCCCGCGCCACCAGCGAACAGTCGGTCCGCGAGGAAAACCGCCTGAAGCCGCTCGCGGCCGAGCAGGCGATCAGCGGCAAGGATTACGACGACGCGACATCGACGCGCAAGACGTCCGCCGCGAACGTGATGGCCAAGGAGGCCGATGTCCGCAGCGCCGACCTGAATCTGAGCTACACGAAGGTGATGGCGCCGATCAGCGGCATCACGGGACGCAACATCCAGTCCGAGGGCTCGCTTGTCACGGCAGGCAGTGACTCGGCCCTGCTGACGACGATCGTGCAGACCGATCCGATCTGGGTGCGCTTCTCGATCAACGAGTCGGAATACGCGACGCTGCGAGCGGGCGCCGACCAGAAAGCGAAGGTCGAGCTGATCCTTCCGGACGGGAAGTCATACCCGGCCGCCGGCAAGCTGAACTACGCGGCGTCGACGGTCGATCGCACGCTCGGCACCGTGCAGTTGCGCGCCGAGATTCCGAACGCCGACCTGAAGATCCTGCCGGGTCAGTTCGTCAAGGCGCGGCTGTATAGCGGCGAGATCGAAGGCGTGCTGGTACCGCAGGCTTCGGTCATGACCAACGACAAGGGCAAGGCCGTGCTGATCGTCGGCCCCGACAACAAGGTCACGCCGCGTCCGGTGGAGGCCGGCGTGTGGCAGGGCGATCAGTGGGTCATCCGCAAGGGCCTTGCGCAGGGCGACAGGATCATCGTCGACAACCTCGTCAAGGTGCGTCCGGGCATGACCGTCGCGCCGCATCCGCCACAGGCTCCGCAGGCGCCGGTTTCCGGCGCACCGCAAGGCGACAAGCCGTCAGACAAGGCCGCCGCCGGTCCGAAGACCGATGCCAAGCAGCAGTGACCGCGCGCCTTTCGCACACGATCGCGCGCGAGCGCGTCACGTCCTCCTCCTGACGGGTTAGACCATGTCGAAGTTCTTCATCCTCCGGCCGATCTTCGCGACGGTCATCGCGATCATCTTCGTCCTGGCCGGACTGGTCGCGCTCAAGACGCTGCCGATCGCGCAGTACCCCGAAATCGCGCCGCCCACCGTCACGATCACCGCGACCTATCCGGGCGCGAGTGCCGAAACGCTGGCCAAGACGGTCGCCGCGCCGATCGAGGAGCAGTTGTCTGGCATCGAGAACCTGCTGTATTTCAGTTCGACGTCGAACAGCGCGAGCGGCCAGGTGACGATCACAGTCACGTTCGAGATCGGCGCCGACGGCAACAAGGGCCAGACCGACGTCAACAACCGCGTGCAGATCGCGAATTCGCGGCTGCCGGTCGAAGTGCAGCGCCAGGGCGTGACCGTGCTCAAGCGCTCGAACGACATCCTGTTCGTCGCCACGCTGCAGTCGGACTCCGATGATCGTCCGGCCAACATCCTGCAGGTCTCGAACTTCATCACGATCAACCTGCTCGACGAGATCAAACGGGTGCCGGGCGTGGCCGACGCGATCAACTTCGTGGCCCGCGACTACTCGATGAGGATCTGGCTGAATCCCGAGAAGATGGCGCAACTCGGCGTGACGCCGGCCGACGTACAGGCCGCGGTCGCCGCACAGAACAACCAGTACGCGGCCGGCCGCATCGGTGCCGAGCCGTCACCGAAAGACCAGTCGCTGACCTACACCGTCACGACCAAGGGCCGCCTGGTCGATGCGAGTCAGTTCGGCGACATCGTGCTGCGCTCCAGCGGCCCCGGCGGCACGCTGCGGATCAAGGACATCGCGCGGGTGGAACTCGGCGCGCAGAGCTACGACGCGTCGAGCTTCATCCGCGAGCGGCCGGGTGTGCCGATCGGCGTGTTCCTGCAGAGCGGCGCGAACGCGCTCGACGTGGCCAAGGCGGTGAAAGCCAAGCTCGAGCAATTGAAGCCGTCGTTCCCCGAAGGCATCATCTACTCCATTCCGTTCGACACGACGCTGTTCGTCAAGGCGTCGATCGACGAAGTGGTCCACACATTCGTCATCGCCGCCATCCTGGTGATCGCGGTCGTGTTCGTGTTCCTGCAGACCTGGCGCGCCACGATCATCCCGGCGGTCGCCGTGCCGGTCTCGCTGATCGGTACGTTCGCGGGTCTCTACCTGTTCGGCTTCTCGATCAACACGCTGACGCTGTTCGCGATGGTGCTGGCGATCGGTATCGTCGTCGACGATGCGATCGTCGTGCTCGAGAACGTCGAGCGGCTGATGCGCGAGGAGAAGCTGACGCCGGTCGCCGCCGCCATCGAGGCGATGCGCGAGGTGCAGGGCGCCGTCGTCGCAATCATCCTGGTGCTGTGCGCGGTGTTCATCCCGGTCGCGTTCCTCGGCGGCATCGCCGGCCAGCTGTACAAGCAGTTCGCCGTCACGGTCGCGATTGCCGTGGTGTTGTCCGGCGTCGTCGCGCTGACGCTGACACCGGCCTTGTGCGCGCTGCTGCTCAAACATGATCAGAAGGAGCCGCCGAAGATCTTCCGCTGGTTCAACAAGGGCTTCGAGAAGGTCTCCGGCGGCTACCTGCATTTTGTCGAGCGCGCGCTGAAGTACCGCGTCATCTCGGTGCTGATCTTCCTCCTGGTGCTCGTCATCGTCGGCTTCCTGTTCTGGAGGGTGCCCGGCAGCTTCGTGCCGGCCGAGGACCAGGGCTACATCATCTCGTCGGTGCAGTTGCCCGATGCGGCGAGCCTGAAGCGCACCGAACGGACGACCGCGCAGCTGCGCAAGCTGATCGGCAACGACGAGGCGATCGAGGACATCCTGACGATCAACGGCTTCGACTTCATCGCCGGCGGCAACAAGACCAACGCGGCGACGATCTTCCTCCCGCTGAAGGACTACTCGAAGCGCAAGGGCACGGCCCAGCAGCTGGTCGGCAAGGTGTTCGCCACGAACGGCAAGATCGGCGACGGGCTGATCCTCGCGTTCAATCCGCCGGCCATCCGCGGTCTCGGCGCTGCCGGCGGCTACGAGGTCTACGTGCAGGACCGCACCAGTACCGCCAATCCCGCGGATCTCGCGAAGGTCATGAACGACCTGATCGCCGCGCTGCAGAAGGACCCACGGCTGGGCGCGCAGAACACGTTCTTCCGGCCGACCGTGCCGCAGCTGCAGATCGATCTCGACCGCGCGAAGGCGCTCGCGCTCGGTGTCTCGGTCAGCGATGCGTACGCCGCGCTGCAGGCCACGATGGGTTCGCTGTACGTCAATGACTTCAACCTGTCGGGCCGCACGTTCCGCGTCCAGCTGCAGGCGGACTCGCAATACCGCAGTCAGCCGGGAGACATCGGCAACGTCTACGTGCGCAGCAGCACCATCGGTACGCAGGCGGCGGCTGGGCAGAGCCAGGTCGGCATCACCAGCAACATGATTCCGTTGAAGGCCCTGGTGACCGTGAAGACGGTGATCGGGGCCGAACAGCTCGAGCGCTACAACGGCTTCCTGGCGGCCAAGATCTTCGGTAGCGGCAAGGCCGGCGTGGCGTCGGGCGACGCGATCAAGGCGGTCGAGGAAGTCGCCGCCAAGACACTGCCGCAGGGTTATCAGATCGAGTGGACTGCGCAGGCGTATCAGGAGAAGCGGACCGGCAACGCGTCGATCTTCGCGTTCGGACTCGCGATCATCATGGTCTATCTGATCCTCGCGGCGCTGTACGAACGTTGGGGCCTGCCGGCGGCCGTGCTGCTGGCGGTGCCGTTCGCGCTATCCGGTGCGCTGGGCTTCGTGTTTCTGCGCGGCATGGACAACGACATCTACTTCCAGATCGGCCTGGTGGTGCTGATCGGCCTCGCGGCGAAGAATGCCATCCTGATCGTCGAGTTCGCGGAGCAGGCGCTGCTCGAAGGGCAGTCGCGCGCCGAGGCGGCGATGACGGCGGCGCGTCTGCGCTTCCGACCGATCGTGATGACGTCGCTGGCCTTCGTGCTCGGCGTGTTCCCGCTGGTGATCGCGACCGGTGCCGGCGCAGGCTCGCGGCAGTCGATGGGCACCGGCGTGTTCGGCGGCATGATCTTCGCCACGTTCATCGCGCCGATCTTCATCCCGCTGTTCTTCACGCTGCTGGCGCGTCAGCCGAGCCAGCGGGAGATCGACGACGCGAAGTGCGCGAAGGATGACGCACAGAGGGCAATGCATTCGACCGACGACGAGCTGTCCCACAGAAGGCATCCCAGCGGGGATGCAGGTGCGAAACCGGGGGGCGATCATGCGTGAGCGCGGCCAGAAGATGAACAGGGGCTCCGTGCCGCGCGCCATCGTCGTCGGCGTCGCGCTGGCGCTCGCGGGTTGTGCGGTCGGTCCCGACTATCAACGGCCCGGCACCGTGCTGCCGGGCAGCTATGCGCCCGCAGCGCCGGTGGCCGATGAGTCCCCGGCCGCCGCGATCCCGAGCGACTGGTGGAAGCTCTACAACGATCCACAATTGAACGACCTCGTCAACGCGTCGATCACGAGCAATCCGAACATCCGGCTCGCTGTCGCGCGCATCGACGAAGCGCGTGCTGCGCTGCGCGAGACCAATGCGGCGTTCTTCCCGGAAGTGGATTACGCCGGCGCGGGCGCGCGCACGCGCAGCGGTGTCGCCGGCGGCGCCGTGGCAGGTTCATCGACCAGCGCGACCGGCAGCGTCTTCTACGGCAATTTCTTCCGTCTCGACGCGGGTTTGTCGTACGAGCTCGACCTTTGGGGCAGGCTGCGCCGTGCATCGGAATCGGCGAGCGCGTCGCTGCTGTCGACGACGTATGCGCACGACGTGGTGTCGCTTTCGCTGGCGAGCACGACCGCGCAGACCTACTTCACGCTGCGCTCGCTCGACGCGCAGATCACCGTCACGCGGAACACGCTGCAGGTCGTCGGCGAGTCGCTCGACATCGCGCAGAAACGGCTCAACGCCGGCTATACGTCCGCGCTCGACTTCGCTCAGGCCGACTCGCTGCGCGCGCAGACCCAGGTCACGCTGCGCGACTTGCGACGCCAGCGCGCGATCCAGGAGCATCAGCTGGGTAACCTGACGAGCAATCTCGCGCTGACGATCGCTCCGGGTTCGATCGACCAGCTGCCGATCCCCGCCAGCCCGCCGCCCGGTCTGCCGTCCAGCCTGCTCGAACGGCGTCCCGACGTGCAGCGCGACGAACAGACGCTGGTGGCGGCGAATGCCGAGATCGGCGTCGCGAAGGCGGCGCTGTTCCCGACGTTCAGCCTGACCGGCGCCTACGGCGGCCAGAGCTTCCAGTTGTCCGACCTGCTGAAGTCCCCGTTCCGCTTCTGGAACATCGGGCTCGGCATCAGCGGGCCGATCTTCGCTGGCGGCAAGTACATCGCGCGGCTCGACCAGGCCAAGGCGCGCGGCGACGAGCAGATCGCGTCGTACCAGACCACGGTCGAGGGTGCCTTCCGCGAGGTCGCCGATGCGCTGAGCAACGTCACCGAGAGCAATGCGGCCGAGGCCGAGGTGATGACGCAGGTTCAGGCGGCGCGCCGCACGCTGCGGCTGTCGAAGCTGCGTTACGACGCCGGCTATTCGGCATATCTCGACGTGCTGGACGCGACACGCACCGCGAATCAGGCCGAACTGACGCTGGTCCAGAATCGCGCGTCGCGGCTGAACTACAGCGTCGACCTGATCAAGGCGCTCGGCGGTGGTTGGGCCGATGGGGCCGGGACGCCGATCGCCGCCACATCGACGGCGCCGACTCGCTGAAGGACAGCCGCGCGGACGGAAAAGATGATCGCCTGTCCCGATTGCGATGCCATGCAGCAGGAACCGCGCCGCGTGCCGCGCGGCACCAGCGTCCGTTGCTGGCGATGCCGGACGGTCCTGATCCAGGCGTCGACCAGAGGGACCGACTACGTCTTCTCGCTGCTCGTCACCGGTGCGGTACTGTTCCTCATCGGTAACGCGTTCCCGCTGGTCTCGCTCGAAGCAGGGGGCAACGGCGTCACGACCACGCTGTTCGGCGCGGTACTTCATCTGTGGCAGCAGGACATGCATCTGGTCTCGGGCCTCGTGTTCGTGACCACCATCCTCGCGCCCGCGTTCGACCTGTGCGCGATGCTGTACCTGACGGGCGGCGTGCTGCAGGTCGACGCGGGACGGTCAACGACGATGCCGCCGCTGTCCGCGCGCGTGCTCCGCGCCGTGCTGCTGGTGCGGCCGTGGGGGATGCTGGAAGTCTTCATGCTCGGCGCGCTGGTGTCGATCGTGAAGCTCGGACAGCTCGCCTCGGTCATCGTCGGCCCCGCCCTGTACTCGATCGGTGCGCTGATCTTCGTGCTGGCTGCGGCCAATTCGGTCTTCAATCCGCGCGAGGTCTGGTCCAGGCTGCCGATCCACGAGGATGACGAGGTCGTCGCTTGAAGTCCGCTGCCATCGACAGCGCGGTCGAAGCCTGGCGGCGGCGAGGCGAACAGCCTGCCGGTCCGGTCGACGCGGAAGAGGCCGAGTGGCTCGCGGCAGCGGCTGCTGCGCGCACGCGCTACGGCGCGGTGACTGCGCGCAGCGCCGGGCTCTATGCCTGTCCTTCGTGCGCCCTGCTGAGCGCGCGTGCCGAGGTGAATCCCGTGGACGGCCCGGAGCAGGAGCCGCCCGGCCGCGTCGAATGCCCGCGCTGCGGCGAGCCGCTGCACGTGCGCAAACCCGCGAGCATCGCGAAGACCTGGGCGTACATCATCTCTGCCTTCATCCTGTACATTCCAGCGAATGTCTTTCCCATCACCGACACGCGCACGCTCTTCGACGATCAGACCGACACCATCTTCTCGGGCGTCTATCACCTCTGGCAAGCGGGTTCGTGGCCGCTGGCCTTGCTGGTGTTCTTCGCGAGCATCACGGTGCCGCTAGCCAAGCTGATCGTATTGACCGGCCTGACGATCTCGGTCCAGCGCGGTTCGTTGCGGAAGCCCGGACAGCGCACACGTCTCTATCGCATCGTGGATTTCATCGGGCGCTGGTCGATGCTCGACATCTTCGCGGTCGCGATCCTCACCGCGCTGGTCCAGCTGAAGAGCCTTGCCGAAGTGACGGCAGGCCCCGGCGTGCTGGCCTTCGGCGCGGTATGCGTGATGACCATTCTGGCCTCGCACTCTTTCGACCCGCGCCTGATCTGGGACCCGATCGACGCCGCGCACTCCGACCCGGATCTCGAAGATGACTGACCCCGGCCCACCGGCCCCGGTACTGCCGCCCGACGGAGGCATCCCGAAGGCGCTCGTCGCGCGCCGTAAACGGCGCCAGATCTCGCTGGTCTGGATCATCCCGATCGTCGCGGTCGTGATCGGCCTGTATCTGGTGGTGCATGCGCTGCGCACCCAGGGCCCGACGATCGACATCCAGTTCAAGACGGCCGAAGGTCTCGAGGCCGGCAAGACCAAGATCAAGTACAAGAACGTCGACATCGGTACCGTGCAGACGATCACGCTCGGCAAGGACAATAAGGGCGTCGTCGTCACCGCGCAGATGACGCGCAGCGCGACCGACCTGCTGGTCGACGACACGCGCTTCTGGATCGTCAAGCCGCGCATCGCCGGTGGCCAGATCTCGGGCCTCACGACGCTGCTGTCGGGGTCTTACATCGGGGTGGATGTCGGTAAGTCGACCGAGTCGCAGCGCGACTTCGTCGGCCTCGACACCCAGCCGTCGGTGACCACCGACGAACCGGGGCGCGAGTTCCTGCTGCATGCGATGGACAGTGGGTCGATCGATATCGACACGCCGGTGTTCTTCCGCCGCTTCCAGGTCGGCAAGGTCACGGCCGTCGGCCTCGACGCCGACGGCAAGGGCGTGACCGCGCGTGTCTTCATCAGTTCGCCGAACGAGAAGTACGTCACGCAGAACACGCGCTTCTGGCAGGCCAGCGGCGTCGACGTCTCGATCGACGGGAATGGCGTGAAGATCGCCACGCAGTCGCTCGCCTCGGTCGTCGTCGGCGGCATCGCATTCCAGACGCCCGCCACGGAACCGGCCGGCTCGGCAGCGGCCAACGATGCGGCGTTCACGCTGTTCGACGACGAGCATCTCGCAATGAAGCGTTCCGAAGCGCAGCTCGAGAAATACGTCGCCTACTTCAACGACTCGATCCGCGGCCTCACGGTCGGTGCGCAGGTCGAATTCCGTGGCTTCGTGATCGGCGAGGTCCGTTCGATCGAGATGGAGTTCGATCGCGAGACGCGCGAGTTCCGCTTCCCGGTCGAATTCGCGTTGTATCGCGACGTGTTGCCGGCGCGCATCGCGCGCGCTGAGAAGAAGGGTGGGCCGATCGATACCGATGCGCTGTACGAGCGGGCGATCAACAAGCGCGGGCTGCGTGCGCAACTGCGCAGCGGCAACCTGCTGACGGGCCAGAAGTTCCTCGCACTCGACTTCGTCAAGAACGCGGCACCGGTGCCCCCCGGCCCGATGAAGGATGCGAACGGCAATCGCATCATCCCGACCGTGCCGGGTTCGTTCGACGAGTTGCAGGAGACGATCAGCGACATCGCCAAGAAAATCGACAGGATCCCGTTCGATCAGCTCGCGACCGAGGCGCGCAAGACGCTCCAGCAGCTGCAGGTCACGATGAAGGGGGCCGATAAGCTGGTCGCGAACGTCAACGAGAACGTGGCACCGGAAATCGCCGCCACGCTCGTCGAAGTGAAGAAGACGATGAAAAACGCCAGCGACACGCTGGCGTCCGACTCGCCGGTCCAGCAGGACCTGCGCGGCACGCTGACCGAACTCAATCGCGCAGCGGCCTCGATCCGCCTGCTGACCGACTACCTGCAGCGGCATCCCGAGTCGCTGTTGCGCGGCAAGGCGCCCGACGTGACGTTCGGCAACGTCCCTGCGACGCCGCCCGCAGCCGCCCCGCAGCCGTCCGCATCGGCGCCGCGGAAAGACCACCCGGAGACCGTCCGATGAAGCGCCTACGAATCGAACCGCGGAAGATCGCCGATCTGGCTGCGCTGGCGATGGCCGCGGCCGTCGTCGGCGGATGCGCGGGCGCGGGCAGCATCGAGCGCTTCTACGCGCTCAACGACGGCGGCGTGGTCCAGTCGACCACGACGTCGACGACCGGACTCGCGAACCAGGGCCCGGCGCTGCCAGGCATCGTGATCAGTGCGGTGACGGTGCCCGAGCTGGTCGACCGTCCGCAGATCGTGACGCGCGACGCCGACAACCGCGTCAATGTGTCCGAGCAGAACCTGTGGGCCGAGCCGGTGCGCGCGGCCATCGGTCGCACGCTCGCCACACGCCTCGCACGCGCGATGGTCGCCGCCGGGCGGCCTGCGCAGGTCGCGGCCTACCCGCAGTCGTCGATCCAGAATCCGTACCTGCGGGTGACGATCGACGTGGTCCGCTTCGACGCGGTGCCGAACGGCGAGGCCGTCATCGACGCGCTGTGGAGCGTGCGGCGTTCATCGGACGGCGCGGTGCGCACGGGACACACAGTGGCCTCTTCGCCGATCAGCGGAATCAGTTACGACGCGATCGTGCGCGGCTGGAACGAGGCGCTGCGCGAGGTCGACCGCGACATCGCGGCCATGGTGGTGCAGACGACGGACAGCGCACCGCCGGTCGAGCCGGCGCGCTGATCCCCTGCGAGGAACTCGTCCGAAGCGAGGCCTTGCAGTTCAGTTCGTGACCACGAACTTGCCGCGGTCCGCGCCGGTCGTGGCGATGCAGATCGGCGAGCGATACAGCGGCGCGGTGAATTTCGTACCCGGCAATTCGTCGCGAATCCGCATGAACAGCGGCTGCAACCCGTTGTCGAGCCAGGCGCCCCACAGGTGATCGTGGTGGGTCGGCAGGTATAGCTTCGGCTTGAACAGCGTGACGTGCGGCATCGTGTACGACAGCTGCGTCTCGGCGATCGCATGCGGCGTGTACGGGAACAGGCCCACGTCCACGTTGCTGCCGAGCTGCGCCGCGAGAGCCGCCTCTTCCGGCAGGATGCCGCCGACACTGTCGAACCAGACGATGTTGAAGCCGCCCGACAGCGTCAGCGTGAAGCCCATCGTGCCCTGCGTGACGATGCCCGGATCCGACGAGCCGCGGCTCCTCGACGCAGCGGCCTGCACCGCATCGGCCGCGGTGAGCGGACCGAGCGAGTCGACGGCGTAGAGGTTCGCGAGGGCAGGGATCAGCGCCGGCTGGATCGAGCTGTGGACGATGTGCGTCGGCTGGACCGTGATGTCGCCGTAGACGAAGCGCTCGGCGTTGTTGCCGGTGACGGTGATGGTCTGACTCGCGGGTACGCCCAGCACCTGCGCCTCGGCGGTCGAAATCGCCGAACCGAGCACCGGCGCGCGCGTCTGCGCGGCTACCGGCCCGACATCGCTGATGTGGTCGAAATGCGCGTGACCGATGAGGATGGCGTCGGCACGCGTGACCTGCGGAACCGTGATGCCGATCGATCGCGTACGTGCGGGACGATCGTAGAAGGTGTCCATCAGGATCACCTTGCCGTGATACGACACTTCGTAGTTCGACGTGCCGAGCCAGCGCAGAACGACGGTATCGCCGGTCGGCATCGGACCGCCGGTCGAGGCCGGCACGGTGCTGCGGCAGGCGGCCTGATCGGCGAAAGCCGGGACCGGGCTCGCGGCGAACGCCGCCGGGATCGGGCCCTGCAGGCCGCCGGCGCCGAGGAGGAGGGCCGCACCGGTGGCAGCGGCGACGAGGGAAAGCGGAACGATGGGTTTCATGATGGCGCTCAGTACGTGATGGCGCTCTGGCCGCGCTCGGCACCGCTGGTCTGGATGCAGATCGCGGATCGATAGAGTGGCGAGAGGTACTGCGTGGCCGGCAGTTCGTCGCGGATCTTCATGAACAGCGGCTCGAGGCCGTTGTCCAGCCATACGTTCCAGATATGGTCGTGGTGCGTCGGCAGGTACAGGTTCGGCTTGAACAACTGCAGGTGCTGGAACGTGTAAGCCAGCTGTGTCTCGGCGATCGAGTGCGGCGTCCACGGAAAGATGCCGACGTCGGCGTTGTTCTTCAGCTGCGTCGCGAGCGCGGTCTCCTCCGGGGAGATCACGCCGACGCTGTCGAACCAGACGATGTTGAATCCGCTGGCGAGCGTCAGCGTGAAGCCGGTGGTGCCGAGTGCGACCAGGTTCGGATCGCTCGAGCCACGCGCGCCGACGGCGGCGCTCTGCGCGGCTTCGGCCGGGGTCAGCGGACCGAGTCCGTCGGCCGTGTAGAGCGCCGACAACGCCGGGATGAGACCGGCCTGGATCGTGCTGTGGACGATGTGCGTCGGCTGGATCGTGATGTCGCCGATCTTGATCTGCTCGGTGTTGTCGCCGCGAACGACCTTGATCTGCGCGTCCGGCACGCCCAGCACCTTGGCCTCGGTGCCGGTGATCTGCGATCCGTAGACCGGCGCCCCGGTCTGCGCCGCGATCGGTCCGACGTCGCTGATGTGGTCCGAGTGCGCATGGCCGATCAGGATCGCATCCGCCTTCCTGACCTGGTCCACCGTGAACCCGACCGAGCGCGTCCGCGCAGGCCGATCGTAGTAGGTGTCCATCAGGATGATCTTGCCGTGGTACGCGACCTCGAAGTTCGAAGTGCCGAGCCAGCGGATGACGACGGTGTCGCCGATCGGCATCGGTCCGCCGATGGAGGCGGGCACGATGCTCTTGCACGCCGCCTGTTCGGAGAAGGCGACCGCGGGTGGCGGCGCGGCCACCGGCGCCCCGTCGTCGTGACAGGCCGCCAGGAGGACGGTCAGGCCCGCCACCCGCCCGAGGCGGGATAGCTGAAGTGCAAGTGGTTTCATCGTGGTCTCGTCGTTTGCGCATGTGCACACGTCGTCTTGCGAGCCGTGCCATGCGTTCGTTGCGCATGGAATCTAGCGCCGTGCTCAGCGCGCGGACCTGCGTGTTTACCCTGATGGCCAGCGGCAAGAAAAGATGCACAGCGGGTTCGTACGGGGAAGCGCGGTCGATCTCCGACGCTGCTGCACGCGTATCGATCGACGCGAATCGCAAGACTCGGCGTATCCGATCTGCCACATCGGCACGATCCATGCGTCGAGCGTCACGCAGGCAGCGCTTCAGCTTTCGGTGAACGCGCGTCGATAGCCGATCGCCTCGGCGACGTGTCTCGCGGCCACGCCGTCGCAGGCCTCGAGGTCCGCGATCGTCCGCGCGATCTTCAGCACCCGGTGATAGGCCCGCGCCGACCAGCCGAGTCGCGACATCGCCGCCTGCAACAATGCCGCGCCGCATGCGTCGGGCATGCAGCGCTCGTCGATCGCGCGTCCATCGAGGAGCGCGTTGCACATGCCCTGGCGCGCGCGCTGGAGGTCGCGCGCCGCGGTCGTGCGTGCCGCGACGATCGCCGACGTTTCGCCGTCGGCCAGCGCGGCGATCTCGCGTTCGGGCAGTGGCGGCACTTCGATCTGCAGATCGATGCGGTCGAGCAGCGGCCCCGAGATGCGATCGCGATAGCGTCTGACGCCGTCGGGCGAACAACGGCATGCCCGGGTCGGATGCCCGAGGTAGCCGCACGGACACGGGTTCATCGCGGCCAGCAACTGGAAGCGTGCGGGGAAGTCGGCCTGGCGCGCCGCGCGCGAGATCGTGATGTGACCGGACTCGAGTGGCTCGCGCAACACCTCGAGCACGCGCCGGTCGAATTCCGGCAGCTCGTCGAGGAACAGCACGCCGTGATGCGCGAGCGAGATCTCGCCGGGACGCGGGACGCTGCCGCCGCCGACCAGCGCCACGCCCGACGCCGTGTGATGCGGCGCGCGATACGGCCTGACGCGCCACGTGTCCACGGTGAAGCGGCCGGCCAGGCTCGCGAGCGCCGCACTCTCGAGCGCCTCGGCGGTCGTCATCGGCGGCAGCAGCCCCGCGAAGCGCGATGCGAGCATCGACTTGCCGGTGCCCGGCGGTCCGATCATCAGCACGCTGTGGCCGCCGGCCGCGGCGACCTCGAGCGCGCGCTTCGCGGCCGCCTGTCCCTTGACGTCGACGATGTCGGGTGCGTTCGATGCGACGGCATCGACGGTGGCCTGCTGCAACGGCAGCGGCACCTGTCCGCCGAGATGCGCGCAGACGTCGAGCAGCGTCGCGGCCGGATGGATGCGGATGTCGGCGCATAGCGCCGCCTCGACCGCCGACTCACGCGGCAGGATGAAGCCGCGCCGCGTGGTTCCTGGCATCAGCGCCTTGCGCGTCATCGCATGCGTCATCGCGAGAGCGCCGCGAATCGGCCTCAACGCGCCGGACAACGATAGCTCGCCGGCGTATTCGTAGTCGTCGACGCGCTCGGCCGGTACCTGGCCCGACGCGACCAGGATGCCGATCGCGATCGGCAGGTCGAAGCGGCCCGACTCCTTCGGCAGGTCGGCCGGCGCGAGATTGACGGTGATGCGCCGCGCCGGCAGCTCGAAGCGTGCGTTGAGAATGGCGGCACGCACGCGGTCGCGGCTTTCCTTCACCTCCGTCTCGGCGAGGCCGACGATGCTGAAGAGCGGCAGGCCGCCGGTCAGGTGGACCTCGACGATCACCTCGGGCGCGTCGATGCCGGCCAGCGCGCGGCTACGGACGATGGCGAGCGAGAGGGCCTGGGACATGACGATCGATGGTGCCGGCGACTCCGCATTTGCGAAATCGGGCGACCACGACGTTAACGCGGTGATCGCGTCGTCGCGTCGTTCATATGAAGCATCGACCGACGCACAGGACGGTCGCAACGCCGATGCACGTTTCGGCGCGTCCCGACGATCACATCGTGACCGTGCGAGTCCTCGTCACGCGGTCACGCGTCGACCTCAGCCGATCGGCGAGTCCTGCAGAGGCGTCGTCGCGCGCGCGCCCTCGAGCCGCGAGATACGGGCCTCGAGTTCGGAGATCCGCATCTGCGCCCGCGACAGCAGCTCGGTCTGCAGATCGAGCTGCTCACGCGTGGCGAGGTCGAAATGCTCGAAGCCCTGCTGCAACAACGCGCGCAGGTTGTTGCGCAGGTCTGCGGCAGGTGACTCGTCGAGCATCTTCGCGATGCGCGCCTGCAGGTTCTCGAAGAAAGCCGATTTTTCCATGACGCGTGCCGGGGTGATTGAGCGGGACGACCGGCGGGCATCGAGGTGCGATGCGGGCGATCGGCGAAACCAGTTTAGCACCGGGGTCCGTGCGTCCGCTGCACGGTCAGTCGCGCGATCGCCGCTCCAGCAAGGCCACTTCATCACCGCCGTCGACGAGCGGCTCGTGGCTGGCGACGATCCAGGTGCGGTCGCGTATCGATGCCGCCCGCGCGAGATGATCCCTGACGACGTGCGACGAAGCACGATCGAGCGCTGCGAGCGGCTCGTCGAGCAGGATGACCGTACATCCCGACGCGATCGCGGCGATCACGCCGACCTTCTTGCGCGAACCGGTCGAGAGTTCGCGGATGCGGCGCGGCAGGAACGGTTCGAGGCCGAGCGAGCGGACCAGCGCATCGGACAGGCGGCCGTCGAAGCCCGGGTACCGGCCTGCGATGAAGCCGAAGAATTCGGCCGGCTTCAGATGATCGAAGGCCGGGCCGTCCGGGTCGCACCAGAAGACCCGGCGACGGTATTCGTTCGGCTGCGCCCGTGCGTCGACGTCGCCGCAGCGGATCGTCCCCGCCCGCGGTTCGAGCGCCCCGCCGAGCAGTCTCAGCAGCGTCGACTTCCCGCATCCGTTGTCGCCGCGGACCCAGGTCACACCCGGCGCGAAGACGTGTGACCAGCCGTCGAACAGCAGCCGTCCCGGGTAAGCGAACGACAGTGCGTCGACCGATAGGCCGGGCACGGCGGTCATGACGGCCTGGCCTCGGAGCCGATGCGTGCAGTTGCTCCCGGGATCACGGCTTCAGGTAGGTCGCGAGAAACTGTTCCATCGCGCCGTAGAACTCGAACTGGTTCTCTTCGTTGTGGAAGCCGTGGCCTTCGTTGTCCCTGACCATGTACTGCACGTCGACGCCGCGCTTCTTCAGCCCGTCGACGATCTGGTCGCTCTCGGCCTTGTGGACGCGCGGGTCGCGCGCGCCCTGCGCGACGAACAGCGGCGTCGTGATGCGATCGACGAAGAACGCGGGCGACGCGTCATGCAGCGCCTGCCTGTCGGCCTCGGGGTCGCCGACCATCGCGACCAGCATCGCTTGAACGGCGCCCAGTAAGCCGGGATCGTTTCGAGAAAAGTGAACAGGTGCGACACGCCTACGTAGTCGACCGCGGCCGCGTACAGGTCCGGCGTGAAGGTCACATCGGCGAGCGTCGCGTAGCCGCCGTAGCTGGCGCCGTAGATCGCGATCCGCTTCGGATCCGCGATGCCCTGACTCTTCAGCAATTCGACGCCGTCGGTGATGTCGTCCTGCATCGTCGGGCCCCACTGCCCGAAGCTCGCCTCCCAGAACGCGCGGCCGTAGCCGGTGGATCCGCGGAAGTTCATCTGCAGCACCGCATAGCCCTGGTTCGCGAGCAACTGGATCTCGAGGTTGAAGCCCCACACGTCGCGCGCCCACGGACCGCCGTGCGGATTGACGATGACCGGCAAAGGCGAGGATGTCGCGCTCGGACTCGTCGGTCAGCGGCGTGGCCGTGCCGCCGGGCGCGCCGCTCGCATCGAGCGCGGTCACGAAGACGTTCTGGCGGCCGTTGTGGCGGGCCAGCCAGGCGAGGTGCATGCCGTCGGGCGCGAGCGTGAAACGTGATCGTTCGGGCTTGCGGGAGAAATCGTGGACGTCGTAGCGCCTGTTCGGTTCGGGAGACGTCATCGTATTCATGGTCCGTGAAGGGATGGTGGCGACGCGTCAGCGCGTCGCGGTGTGCAACGCCATCATCGCTGCCTCGGCGTTGCCGTCGAACAGGTGCGGCAGCACGTCGAGCCCGCGCTCGATCGCGTCGTCGATTTCCGTCTGCTCGATCTTCCGCGGCGGATGCAGCACGAAGTCGACGACCTGCTGCTGCAGGTCCAGCGTGCGCGGATGGCCGATGCCGATCCGCATCCGCCAGAACTGCGGCGTCGTCAGCACGGCCGCGATGTCGCGCAGTCCGTTGTGGCCCGCGTGTCCGCCGCCGAGCTTGAGCTTGACGACGCCGGGCTCGAGGTCGAGTTCGTCGTGTGCGACCAGGATCTCGTCGGGCAGGATCTTGTAGAAGCGGGCCAGCGCGCCGACCGCCATCCCCGAGCGGTTCATGAAGGTGTCTGGCAGCAGCAGCCAGCGCGGGCCGTCCCTGCCGACGATACCGTGGAACGTGCGGTCGCCGCGCAGCGAGATGCGATGCGTCTCGGCATAACGCGCGACCAGCCAGAAGCCCGCGTTGTGACGCGTGCCGGCGTACTGGGCGCCTGGGTTGCCGAGCCCGACGACGAGCTTGATCGGTTGGCTGGGCACGCCGCTCAGTCCGGCTCGCCGGCCGGCGCGACCGATGCGCCTTCGATGCCGTGACGTGCGAGCGCCGTGGCGACGAAGCCGCTCGCCTTCATTTCCTCGACGAAGCCGGCGAGATACGCGGCCGCTTCTTCGCCGCGGCTTTTCGGAACGCCCACCGCCTGGCGGATCGTCATGAAGCGGCCGGCGAGCACGCGCAGTCCAGGCACGCGTCGCGCGTCGGCCTCGAGCGGCTGCCGCACGCCGGCGGCGACGTCGGCGCCGTCGCGGACGAAGGTGTCGACGACCGCCTGCGACGATGCGGCGCGGACGATCGTCGCATGCTTCAGTTCCCGGGTGAGAAACAGGTCGTAGGCGCTGCCGTGGCCGACCACGACCTGCCTGCCCGGTACGTCGACGTCTTCGATCTGCACGATCGGGCTGTCATGGTGGACGAGGTAGGTGCCTTCGATCAGCACGTAAGGCGCGGTGAACGCGATCTTCGCGCCCCGCTTCGGATCGATTGCGAAGAAGCCGACGTCGGCGTTCTCGTCGCTGACGGCATCGACCGACTTGCCGGCCGTATCGACGACGAGGAGTTCGCACGCAACGCCGAGGCGTTCGGCGAGTGCCCGGCCGAGGTCGACGGAGACGCCGGTGGCTTCGCCGTCCGCGTTGCGGTTCGCGAGAATCGGATTGCCGAGGTTGATCGCGACGCGGAGCGTGCCGGTCGGTGCGAAGGCTGTGGTGGCATCGTTCTGCATGGCGGCATTCTAGTGTCCGCGCCGGCTTGCCCGGACATGCGCTTGTCGTCGGACTCGTGCGGTGGGAAAGTCGCTGGCGCATCAGCCTCGACGCCGATGCGGTTCCATCCCATATCTCGAGGAGACGCTGCGATGAAGACCATTCCGGAGGTGAGCAGGGCATTGCGTGCTATCGATTCACGATCGCCTGGCCGCGCGAACCGATGGTTCGCGACCGCTACGGCGTCGATGTTGCTGGTCCTGTCCGCCTGCGGAAGCGACGACGGCGGCGTCGATGCCGGGAAGGACGTGTCGCTGCAGGTCCTCTCGTCGAGACCGGACTTCGTCAGCGGCGACAGCGCGCTGGTGCGCGTACAGCGCAGCGGCGACGGACCCCTGTCATCCCTGGCGATCAAGCTCAACGGCAACGACATCACGAGCAGCTTCCAGGCGGACGCGACCGGTCGCGCGCTGGTCGGCCTCGCGAGCGGTCTCGCCGTCGGATCCAACACGCTGCGCGTCGATACGTCGGCGTCGACCGACGTCACTCGCGTGACGCTGGTGAACCATCCGATCACGGGCCCCGTGTTCTCGGGTCCGCACCAGACGCCTTACGTCTGCGAGCTCGACAGCTTCGGCCTCGGACCGGTGCTCGACGCCGACTGTTCGTCGAACACCCGGGTCGACTACTGGTACCGATCGTCCACCACCGATACCTTCGTCGCGCTCAACACCGGCGCAGCGAGGCCCGCCGACGTGGCGACGACGACCACCACCGAAGGGGTCGCCGTGCCATATATCGTTCGCCGCGAGATGGGGACGATCAATCGCTCGGTCTACCTGATCGCGTTCCTGCACGAGCCCGGGACGCCGCTGCCGACCCCGCTGACGAAGACGAAAGGCTGGAACGGACGCCTCGTCTATAGCTTCGGCGGCGGTGTGCGCGCCGGTTACCATCAGGGTCGATCGGTCGGCGGGCTGTCGGCCGCGACGAACAACCTCGAACATCCGATCTACAACGACCACGCGCTCGCGCTCGGCTTCGCCGTCGCCGCCGGATCGCAGAACGTCTACGGGACCAACGCGTCCGACCTGATTTCCGCCGAGACGCTGCTGATGATCAAGGAGCGCTTCATCAAGCAGTTCGGCGTGCCGCGCTACACGATCGGCATCGGCGAATCGGGCGGTTCGATGCAGCAACATACGATCGCGAACGACTATCCCGGCTCGCTCGACGGGATCATGCCGGGTCGCAGCTATCCGGACGTGATGACGTTCCTGGTGCCGCTGTTCGACTGCGAGCTGATGACGAACCTGCTCGACGCGCCGGGCTCGACGTGGACCTTCGCGCAGAAGACCGCGGCATCGGGACTGGCCAGCTTCACCTACTGTCGTTCGAACGGCACGCGCTACCCGAACCTGCGACCGAAAAACTGCGATCCGATCCCGCTGCCGGGTCCGCCGCTGGTCTACGACCCGGTCACCAACCGCGGCGGCGCCCGCTGCACGTTCCAGGACAACCTCGTGAACGTCTACGGCAAGGATCCGGCCACCGGCTTCGCGCGGCGACCGTTCGACAACGTCGGCGTCCAGTACGGTCTCGCCGCGTTCAACGCCGGCACCATCACGTTCGACCAGTTCTACGATCTGAACGCGCGGATCGGCGGCTTCGACATCGACGGCAATATCATCCAGACGCGGATGGTCGGCGATGCGCAGGCGCTCGCGACGTCGTACCAGACGGGGCGCATGAACGACACGACGTCGCTCGATGCGCTGCCGATCATCGACGTGCGTTCGTTCATCGATGCCGACTACGCCGACGGCACTTCCGACGTGCACGACTCGTATCACAGCCGCACGATGCGTCAGCGCCTGATCGCGGCCAACGGGACGGCGGCGAATCAGGTCATCCTGACCACGGCCACGCTCGGCACGCTGGCGCTGGACACGACGACCACGGCGTCGCCGCTGCAGATCGTGGCGCGTGACGCGTTCGACCGGATGGACGGTTGGCTGGCCAACATCGCGAACGACACGTCGGCCCGGACCGCCGTCGACAAGGTTGTCGCCAACAAGCCGGCGGATCTCGTCGACGCGTGCTTCCCGACGGCCGCGCAGAAGATCACCGACGCGGCGCGCTGCGCGTCGCTGTTCCCGTACGCGAAGTCGCCACGGTTATCCGCCGGCGAACCGCTGACGGACGACGTCTTCAAGTGCGCATTGAAGCCGGTCACGGCGACCGACTACACGATCGCGCTGACGACGGCGCAGTCCGGCGCGCTGAGCGCCATCTTTCCCGGCGGGGTCTGCGACTGGTCGAAGGCGGGCATCGGGCAGCAGAAGCGGACAGGAACCTATCTGACCTATCCGCGTTAGGTCCGGGGGAGGCGCCGCCGACCTTCACGGAGGAGCGTCGGCGGCGTCACGATGCATCGCGATCATTTGCTGCAACATCGCCGTCAACCCGGCGGCGCGCGCGAGCCCGAACGGCTCGAGCACTCGGTTGGAGTGCTCGCGTGCGAGCGGGATCAGCTTCTCGACCGCGCGCGTGCCCTTCGCGGTGATCCGCACCCGCGTCACGCGGCGGTCGGTCCTGTCGGCGACACGGCGCACCTCGCCTTTCGCCTCCATCCGGTCGAGGATGCGGGTCACCGTCGGCTGCTTCATCGTCGCGACGCTGGCCAGCTCTCCAATGCTGATCGCGTGACCACCGGCGAGGCTCGCCAGCACCCGCCACTCGGAGACCGTGAAACCCTTCGCGCTCACGATGCGATGGAACTCGCCGGAGATCAGGTGGCTCGCCTGTGCGAGCAGCGCCGGCAGGTAGTCGTCGACGAAGACGCCTGTCTCCGGTGCGTCGGGCGCTTTCGGGGGTCGGGTCATCGATCGCTGCCGGTACGGGGTACGGAGAATCTGCCAGGAAATATCGTATGACTAATCATATATTGTGAATTAAACTACTTTTTGGTCGGCACGTCGCTTGCATGCATAGAAAGGTATCGGAGTAGCGCAATGGCAGAAAGGTCGTTCGTCGAAGAAGTCAAGAAGCTGCGGCTGGGCACGGGCGAGACGTTCCGCGGCGAAGGCATCCTGGCCGTCACGAAGGCGCTGCTCGAGTCCGGCGTCGCCTATGTCGCCGGCTACCAGGGTGCGCCGATCTCGCATCTGATGGACGTGCTGGCGGACGCGCAGGACATCCTCGCCGAACACGGCATCCGCTTCGAGAACAGCGCGAGCGAGGCCACGGCCGCCGCGACGCTGGCCGCCTCGGTCAACTACCCGCTGCGCGGCGCAGTAACGTTCAAGGCGACCGTCGGCACCAACGTCGCGTCGGACGCGCTCGCGAACCTCGCGTCCGGCGGCGTCACCGGCGGCGCGCTGATCATCGTCGGCGAGGACTACGGCGAAGGTTCGTCGATCATGCAGGAGCGCAGCCATGCGTTCGCGATGAAGTCGCAGATCTGGCTGCTCGACCCGCGACCGAACCTCCCTTCCATCGTCAAGTCCGTGAAGGACGGCTTCGCGCTGTCCGAGGCCAGCAGCACGCCGGTGATGCTGCAGCTGCGGATCCGTGCATGCCACGTGCATGGCGAGTTCGTCGCCGAAGACAATCGCCGGTCGGCATTTACGATCGGCGACGCGCTCGATCATCCGCGACGCGACACCGGCCGCATCGTGCTGCCACCGGCGAGCTTCGTCCATGAGCAGGAGAAGGTGCTGGAACGCTGGCCGGCCGCGGTCCGCTTCATCGAGGCGCACGGTCTCAACGAGTTCTTCTCCGAGGATGCGGCCGACATCGGCATCGTCGTGCAGGGCGGCAGTTACAACACGGTGCTGCGCGTGCTCGAGCGGCTCGGCGTCGCCGACGTCTACGGCAACACGACGATCCCGCTGTACGTGATGAACGTCGCGTATCCGGTGATCGATAGCGAGGTCCAGCGCTTCTGCCTCGGCAAGAAGGCGGTGCTGATGGTCGAGGAAGGCCAGCCGAACTTCGTCGAGCAGAACGTCGCGACGATCCTGCGCACCGCCGCGTCGTCGACAGCGCTGCACGGCAAGGACATGCTGCCGCCGGCCGGCGAATACACGACGGCCGTCGTGCTGAAGGGGGTCCGTGCATTCCTCGAACGCTACGGTCGGATCGAGGCTGCGCCGATCGACATCAAAGCGGTGAGTCGCACGAAGGTCATTCCGCTGACGGCGCTGAACGACAACGTCAACAGCCGTCCGCCGGGCTTCTGTACCGGCTGTCCCGAGCGACCGATCTTCACCGCGATGAAGCTGGTCGAACGCGAGCTCGGCGCGCATCACATCAGCGCGGACATCGGCTGCCACCTGTTCTCGATCCTGCCGCCGTTCAACCTCGGCAACACGACGATGGGTTACGGGCTCGGCACCGCCGGCGCGTCCGCGCTGAATCTGCCGCCCGACGCCGAAGGCAACAAGCCGGTCCACAAGCGCGCGATCAGCGTGATGGGCGACGGCGGCTTCTGGCACAACGGGCTGACCAGCGGCATCGCGAACGCGGTCTTCAATCGCAGCGACAACCTGACGATCATCGTCGACAACAACTACACCTCGGCCACCGGGGGGCAGGACATCCTGTCGTCCGTCGCTTCGAATCCCACCCGCAGCACCGGTCATGCGATCGAGAAGGCGGTGCGCGGCGTCGGCGTCGACTGGGTCCGTACGATCAGACGAACCTACGACGTGGCCGGCATGCGCGACACGCTGCGCGAGGCGCTGACGACGAAGCAATCCGGCCCGAAGGTCCTGATCGCGCAATCCGAATGCATGCTGAACCTGCAGCGTCGCGAGAAGCCGCTGGTAAAGAAGGCGATCGCGTCGGGCAAGCGCGTCGTCCGCGAGCGCTTCGGCGTCGATGCGGACACCTGTACCGGCGACCACTCGTGCATCCGGCTATCGGGTTGCCCGTCGCTGTCGATCAAGCCCAACCCCGATCCGCTGCGGACCGACCCGGTCGCGACGGTGCTCGACTCGTGTGTCGGCTGCGGCCTGTGCGGCGAGGTGGCGCATGCGGCGGTGCTGTGTCCGTCGTTCTATCGCGCCGAGATCGTCAGCAATCCGACGCGCTGGGATCGGCTGCGTCAGCGCCTGCGTGACGCGGTGATCGGTCGCCTGCAGCGCCGTGCGACGCGATCGCGCGAACGGTTCGCGTTCTGATGGGGGCCACTGCGCAACCGATCAAGATCGCCATCCTCGCGATGGGCGGCGAGGGCGGCGGCGTGCTTGCCGACTGGCTGGTCGACCTCGGCGAGTCCAACGGCTATATCGCGCAGACCACGTCGGTGCCCGGCGTCGCGCAGCGCACCGGCGCGACGATCTACTACGTCGAGCTGTATCCGGTAGAACGCGCGGTGCGCGACGGCGGGCTGCCGGTGCTCGCGCTGATGCCGTTGCCCGGCGACGTCGACATCGTGATCGCGTCCGAGCTGATGGAGGCCGGCCGCGCGGTCCAGCGCGGGTTGGTCACGCCGGACCGCACGACGCTGATCGCGTCGACCCATCGCGTCTACTCGATCACCGAGAAGACCGCGATGGCCGACGGTCGCGTCGAGAGTCAGGCGCTGCTGGCGCATGCCGACGCCGCCGCGAAGCGCTTCGTCCGCTTCGACATGGAGAAGACCGCGGCCGAGTCCGGCAGCGTGATCAGCGCGGTGTTGTTCGGTGCGGTCGCGGGTACCGGGGTATTGCCGTTCGGGCGTGCACAGTTCGAGACGACGATCGAGCGCGGCGGTGTCGGCGTGAAGCCGAGCCTGGTCGCGTTCGAGGCAGGGTACGTGGGCGCCGGTCGCGAGCAGGCGAACGATGATCCGGACCTTCCGCCGCCCGTCGCGTTCCTCGTAGGCGAGCCGCGCGATGCGGACGTGCGTGCGCTGCTGGCGCGCGTGCGCTCGGCTTTCCCGGATGCGGCTCGGCGATTCCTGATCGAAGGGGTGAGAAGGCTCGTCGACTATCAGGACCCTGCGTATGCGGCGATGTATCTCGATCGGATGGCGATCGTGGAAGCAACCGCCGGCGACGACGTGCTGGTCGTCGAGACCGCGCGGCATCTCGCGTTGTGGATGTCTTACGAGGACACGATGCGCGTCGCGGATCTCAAGACGCGCGACACGCGCTTCTCGCGCGTCGGTGCCGAGGCGAAGGTCCGCGGCGACCAGGTGCTGGCGATCAACGAGTTCATGCATCCGCGGATGCAGGAGATCTGCGAGACGCTGCCGGCCTGGCTAGGGCGCTGGTTGCGCGACACCGGCTGGGTGCGGCGGCGCATCGAGGCGATGACGGCGAAGGGACGTATCGTGACGACGAGTTCGATCCGTGGATTCGCGATGCTCTATGTCGTCGCCGGGATGCGGCGCTGGCGTCGAAGCACGATGCGTTATGTCGACGAGCAGCGCGCGATCGACGACTGGCTGCAGCGCATCGTCGCCGCGGCGCGGTTCAACTCGCTGCTAGCGATCGAGATCGCGAAGTGCCAGCGGCTGGTCAAGGGGTACAGCGATACCCACGAACGCGGCGCGCGCAACTTCGGCACGCTGATGGGCGTCATCGAGCGAGCCGGTGCGGCAATCGCGCCGGCGACGGTGCACGAGCTGCGCGATGCGGCGCTGGCCGATGAGCATGGCGTTCAGTTCAAGGCGGCGCTGGCGCGGCATGCGAAGTTGTGGGCGTTCGAAGAAAACCTGGAAGTCTAGGTTTTCAACCGATTTTCCGAGGAGCAGCATCACCATGAAACTTTCAAGACTCACCGTCATCGCCGCCGGTCTGGTCCTGACCGCGAATGCTTACGCTGCCGACCTCAAGGTCGGTTTCATCACGTCGCTGTCCGGTCCGATCTCCGCACTCGGCATCCCTTACAACAAGGGCGCACAGGCGGCGATGGCCTACCGGTCGGAGGTCGCGGGTCACAAGATCGTGCTGATCGTCCTCGACGACGCGTCCGATCCCGCGACCGCCGCGCGCAACGCGCGCAAGCTCGTCAACGAGGATCACGTCGACGTACTGATCGGCACATCCGGCGTCCCAGGCGCGCTCGCGATCGCCGCGGTCGCGCGCGAAACGAAGACGCCGCTGATCTCGCCGACGCCGGTCACGGTGCCGGCCGACGACGGCGGCTTCACGGTCACGACGTCGCAGTCCTTCCCGCTGATGGTTTCGACCGCGGTCGAGAAGATGAAGGCGAACGGCGTGAAGACGGTCGCGTATATCGGCTTCTCGGACGCGCTCGGCGACCTCGCCTACGACTCGCTGATGAAGTCGACCGAAGCGGCCGGCATCAAGGTCGTCGCGAACGAACGCTATGCGCGCAGCGATTCGTCGGTGACCGGCCAGATCCTGAAGATCGTTTCGCTGCACCCCGATGCGGTCTTCACCGGGACATCCGGCACACCCGGCGCGCTGCCATACCTCGCGCTGGCGGAGCGCGGCTACAAGGGTGGCCTGTACGGCACGCATGGCCTCGTCAACGCCGAGTTCGTTCGCGTGGGTGGCACTGCGGTCGACGGGCTGATGGTGCCGAGCGGTCCCGTGATGGTCGCGGATCAGCTGCCCGACAGCAACCCGACGAAGAAGGTGTCGCTCGCGTTCCGCAAGGTCTACGAGAAGGTGCAGGGCGCTGCGCCGGCCGACGCGTTCTCGGCCTACACCTTCGATGCGCTGCTGCTGTTCGACAACGCCGCGGAGCGGGCGTTGAAGAAGGTTCCGGAGCCGGGTACGCCGGCATTTCGTCTCGCGCTGCGCGACGCGATCGATGAGACGCAGGAGTTCGCCGGGACGCATGGCGTGTTCACGTTCAAGAACGGTGATCCGAACGGGCTGGACAAGCGCGGTGCGGTGATGATCAGGCTCGACAAGGGGCATTGGAAGTTGATGCCGTGATCGCCTGTGTGCGTCGTCATCCCGGCGAAGGCCGGGACCTGATCGTCTTCACTGGAAAATCGGGCCCTGGCCTTCGCCGGGGTAACGGTCTGGAAATCACCGCCCTTCTCCGGCGAACGTGGTGCTACGTGTGAAGAAACGCCGATGAGCTGGGACATCGCCGTCATACTCGGCGTCGACGGCCTCGCCAACGGCGCGGTCTACCTTCTGGCCGGGCTCGGGCTCGTGCTGATCTTCTCGGTCACCCGCGTCGTCTTCGTTCCGTTCGGCGACATCGCCGTGTTCGCCGCGCTCAGCGTCGCCGCGTTCGAGACGAGGAAGGTGCCGCCGACCATCGTGCTGGTGGCGATCCTCGCGGCACTCGCCGTGGTGGTCGAAATCGCGACGCTGCTGCGCCGTCACGAACCCGCGAAGATCCCACGCGCACTGCTGATGTACGGCCTCCTGCCAGCCGTCCCGTGCGTGTTCGCGGCGCTGCTCGTCGGCACGGCCGTCCCGCACGCGCTGTTCGTAGGCGCCGCCATTCTGCTGGTCGTTCCGATCGGCCCGCTGGTCGCGCGGCTCGCGCTGCAGCCGATCGCGGA